>NZ_JAAAPJ010000009.1:300000-424936 GCF_009909145.1 Corallococcus silvisoli | reverse complement strand
CGCTGCCGCTGACGCCGAGCGGGAAGGTGGACCGGGCGAAGCTGCCCGCGCTGAGCGCCGATGCCACGCCGCGCACGAGCGCCTTCGCGGCGCCGCGAACGCCGGTGGAGCAGCTCATCGCGGAGCAGTGGGCGGAGCTGCTGAAGGTGGAGCGCGTCGGGCTGCACGACAACTTCTTCGACCTGGGCGGCCACTCCCTCATCGCCACACAGGTCGTGACACGCCTGGGTGCGCTCTTCGGCCGGGAGCTGGCGCTCGCGGATCTCTTCGAGCGTCCCACGGTGGTCGCATTGGCGGAGTTGCTTCAGACGCCCGGCAAGGCGGACGCGGTGAAGCCGCTCCCGCCCGTCGTGCGGACGCCTCCTGTTGATCGCCTCCCGCTGTCATTCAGCCAGGAGGTCTACTGGTCGCCGGAGCAGGGCGGCGCCGAGAGCGCGCACAATGCATCCCCGGTCGTGCTCGGTCTGGGGGGCATGTTGGATGTGGCGGCCCTGAAGCAAGGCGTCGAGGAGATCGTCCGCCGCCACGAGAGCCTGCGCACGACGTTCGCCACGGTGGATGGGCGGCCGTGGCAGCACATCGTTCCTCCCGGGCCGGTTCCGTTCGAAGTGGAGGCGCTGGACTCGCTACCGGAAGCGGAGCGGGAGGCCGAAGCCCTGCGCCGCGCGCGGGCGCAGATGGACCTTCCCTTCGACCTGGAGCACGGGCCGCTCTTGCGCTGTCACCTGTACCGGCTCACCGCGGAACGGCACGTGCTGCTGGTCAACATGCACCACGCGGTGACGGACTTCGTCTCCTTCTCCGTCTTCGCGGGCGAGCTCGCCGTGCTCTACGCCACCTTCCGCGAGGGGCGCGCATCGCCTCTTCCGGAGCTGCCGATCCAGTACCAGGACTTCACCCGCTGGCAGCACGCGTGGCTGAAGGACGGAGCGCTGGAGCGGCTGCGCGCGTACTGGGCGGAGAGGCTGTCGGGGTCGCCCCAGGACGTGCAGCTGCCCCTGGACTTCCCGCGCCCGGAGCGCGAGTCCCTGCGCGGCGCGAGCCTCGACCTCGTCCTGCCTCCGGAGCTCGTCGCCGACCTGCGGCAGCTCTGCCGCGCGGAGGGCGTGACGCTGTTCATGTTGCTCCTGTCCGCGTTCCAGGTGCTGCTGGCGCGCCGGTCGGGCCAGGACGACATCCGCGTGGGCTTCGCGCATGCCCAGCGGCCGCGCCCGGAGTTGGAGCCGTTGATCGGCATGTTCGCCGGCTACCTCGTCATCCGCTCCCAGATGGAGCAGGGGCTCACGCCACGCGATGCCCTGGCCCGCGTCCGCACGGCCTACCTTGAGGCGTTCGCGCACCAGGGCTTGCCCCACACGGAGCTGGTCCGGCTGCTGCCCGAGCTGTGCCGCATCGGCTTCACCTTCTCAGACCGGGAAGGCAACTCTCCCCAGGTGCCCGGCCTCGCGGTCCGCCCGCTGATGCGCACGCGCGGCTGGACGCTCTATGACCTGAAGCTGGGCGTCTCCGACGCGCCCCAGGGTCTCATCGCCACGCTCGAATACAAGGTCGAGCTGTTCCGCCCCGACACCGCCGCCGCGCTCCTCCAGGAATGGCGGCAGGTGTTGGAATCCTTCCGTGACGCCTTCTCCCATCCCACCTCGAGGAACCAGCCATGACGCAGCAGCGGGTCAAACTTTTCGTGGAGTCCGAACCCTTCCGCACCGCTTCGGGTGTCATCAACGGCCTCATCCAGGAGGATTTGCGGCAGCAGGGCCACGAGGTGAATGCCCACTTCAAGCACCGCCCCGGCGGCCCGGACACGCCCATGCCGGTGGCGACCGCGGATCGGCTGCGCCGCATCCAGGCCGAGCCCCCCGCGGACCTCGCCATCTTCTGTGACCACGGCCTGTGGATTCATCCCCCGGGGCCCGCCATCGCCCGCCGCTCCGCCGTCATCTTCCACGGCCTCGTGGGCGGACAGTCCCTCTGGCTGGGCAACCCCGCCGTGGACCTGTACTGCGCCTACTCCGGCTACATGCGGGAGGTGCTCATCAGCCTGCTGACGATGCCCGACGTGCGCCGCCGCACCTGCCTGGATCCCTCGGGCTTCGACAAGGTGGTGGACTTCCACGCGGGCCTGCCCTGCGTCGCCAGCGCCACCGGCGACTCCCGCATGCAGGGGGCGCAGATCCCCGAGCGGGTCCAGCAGGCCCTGGACGCGGGCGACGTGCTGGGCCATGCCCTGCAACCGCGCAAGCCGGACTGGTACGCCGTCCTCAACATCCTCGTGCACCTCAACCTGCAGTCGCGGGAGGCGAACGGGCCGCGCTACCGGCTCATCGTCGATGCGGAGGACTTCGCCCTCATCGACTACTCCTATACGCACGGCTTCCCGTTCGACGTGAGCGCCGCCCGGTCCATGCTGGATGCGATGGGCTTCACCCTCGCGGACCTGCTCATCCCGGTGCGCTTCCTCAATCAGGCCGCGCTCTTCCGGCTGTTCGAGCTCACGAAGTTCGGACTCTCGTTCAACGTCTACCCGGAGCCGTTTGGCTTCTATCCGATGGAGTCCGTCTACCAGGGCTGCCCCGTCTACACGAACGGCATTGGCAACAACCGCTTCGGCTTGCCGCCCGGCCACGGTGTCCGCGTCTTCGACAACGTGGACATGGCCTTCGGGGATCCGTTCTCGTTCCAGGAGGTCGCGAACGCCATCCTGGAGGACGTCCGCTCGCGCGACCGCGTCACCCAGGAGTGCGCCCGGGGCCGCGAGTTCATCACGCGCCACTTCGACCGCGACAGCTTCACGCGCACCTGGCGCGAGTGCCTGGCGCGGCTGGACGCCCCCAAGCCGGAGCCCCGCCCCTTCGAGTCACTTCACGTGAAGCAGAGCCCCATGGTCCGCAAGGTGGACGAGGACACGGGCCGCGTGGTCAGCGACTTCGAGCGCCTGACCCTGGAGCCGCGGGAGCTGGCCCTCCTGAAGGCGGCCGTGGATCGCCCCATGGGCGACGTGCTCCGCGACATGGGGGAGGCGGATCAGGACCTGCTCCAGGGCCTGTTCTCCCGGGGCGTGCTCACGCTGCGGCCCGAGGGCTATTCGGCCCAGCTGTAGCCCAGGGCACTCGGGGCATGGCCGCGACCGCGCCATGCCCCGGGCCGTGGCCGGCTCAGGCCGGGTTCTTGCGGACGATGACCTGGAAGCCCTTGAGCACCACCTCCAGGTGGTCCGCGGCGGCGCTCAGGAACGCGTCGATGCCGATGTCCGGACGCGCGATGCGCGTGTGCGGCGTGAGCTGCGCGGTGGCCATGCCGTAGTCGTCGAAGATCATCCAGCCGCCCGGCCGCAGCAGGCGCCAGCTCAGCACCGCATCCTCCAACGTGTCGTAGGCCTGATGCGAACCGTCCACGTAGATGAGGTCGTACGCGGGCTCGGGAGCCAGCCGGCGCAGCACCACCGAGGACGCTCCCTTCAACTTCTCCACGCGGGCCTGCGCGCCGCTGGCGGCGATGTTCGCGTCGAAGCGCTGGGCGTACTCCCCTTCGAACAGGTCCACGCAGGTGATGCGGCTGGACGCGTCCGTCAGCACGTTCTCCAGCAGCCAGATGGCCGACCGGCCCTCGTAGCTGCCGATCTCCAGCGCGCGCACGTCGTGCTTCCCGGCCAGCGGCGCCAGCGCCTTGCGCCAGTCGTCCTCGCACTTCGACATCCAGTCGGAGGAGAACTGGTAGCGCCCCACCTGCCGGGCCGCCGGGTGGCGCTCCAGGTAGCCGCTGAGCGCGGTCTTCGTCTCACCCGACACCCAGGGCATCTGAAGCAGCCG
The DNA here is from genome assembly GCF_009909145.1 of Corallococcus silvisoli. Lineage (NCBI taxonomy): Bacteria > Pseudomonadati > Myxococcota > Myxococcia > Myxococcales > Myxococcaceae > Corallococcus > Corallococcus silvisoli. Next base: position 421,130 of record NZ_JAAAPJ010000009.1, on the reverse strand, counting down.
CTCCACCGCGACGCGGGCCGCCAGCCGCAGGTTGTCCGCGGACGTCGCATGCGGGCCCAGCTGCGCCACCGAACCGTCCTTCACCAGTGCCCACGCCGACTCCACGTCCCTCAGCCAGGTCACCACCGCCGCGTTCGCGTCGGGACCCGGTGCCTTCATCAGCTCCTGCACCCGCGAAGCAAGCGATGAAACCTTCGAGGCGATCTCCACTCCTGGATTCACTTCGACCTTCCTTTCCACTGGCGGGCGTTGGGCCCCACTCGGACCCAATGGTAAAGGAATCCGTGTGTTGGTGGGAAAACCTCTAATGCTTCAAAACATGGTTCTGACTCCATGAACGACACCCGCTTGTTGGTGACCTCCATCGTTCGTATCTCCGGTACGGGCGAAAGCAGTGGCTTTGTCCGGTGGGTGAGCACGGGGCAGCGCCGCGTGCTGAAGACGTGGCCCATCCAGGAGAGCCGCTTCCGCCAGTTCGATCTCAACCCCCGAGGCGGGCTCCGCGGGGGGCGAGGCATCGGCAGTACGGAGGAGCGGCTGGTCATCGCGATGACGGACCGGCTGTACGTGTTCGACCGGCAGTGGAATCAGGTGGGGGAGTTGACGCATCCGCTCTTCGGGGAGGTCCACGACATCCTGGTGGAGCCGGATGGGGTCTGGGTCACGGCGACGGCATCGGACGCGCTGCTCAAGATCGGCTGGGATGGAAAGCTCCTGCGCTCCTGGAGCTGGCGGAAGGATCCGGTGTTGGCGGAGGCGCTGGGGTTGGGGGCCTGGGCGGGGGAGGCCGCGGAGGTGGACTACCGCGATCCCCGCCAGCTCCCGGCGCTCTACGACTTCGTGCACATCAACGGCGTGGCGCGCGCGCCGGAAGGGTTGTTGCTGTCCTTCGGCTTCGTCGCCTCGGCCGCGACGCGCAGGTTCCAGAGCATGCTGGGCCTGCCGGGACGACTCCTCCAAGGCATGGGCATCGACACGCCGATGGCCCGGCCCTCGCGCATGTTCGCGATGCGCTTTCTGGGCGCCCGCTATTCATCGTCGACATGGCTGGGCGTGCTGCTACCGGACGAGGGGCCCGCTCGCATCGTCACGCGCAAGGAGGGCGTCAAGATCCCCAACCACAACCTGCTCTGGCACGAGGACTCGCTCGTCTTCAACGACACCCACTCCTCGCAGCTGGTGCGGCAGGCCGTGGATGGGAGCTGGCGGCGTCAGGTGTCGGTGCCCGGCAAGCCGGCCTTCGCGCGGGGCCTCGCGCCGCTGGACGGTCAGCGCTTCATCGTGGGGAGCCAATGTCCCGCCGCGCTCTACGAGCTGGACCTCGGCACGGAGCGCAGCGAGCTGCTCTGCGCGCTGAGCGACAACGTCCACGAATGCGTCTACGCCGTCCACGCAGTGCCGGATACGTTCGGAGAGCCCCCTGATCAGCTCTGGGCCTCCCCCGCCATGGCCGCTCCGGTGGAGGCGGCGTCCCCTGCCATCGCGGTGGGGCGCTGAGCGGGCGCTCAACGGGCGACGACTTCACGCGTTGTCATTTCCATCCGCCCCGGTGGGCGTGCTGAGACAGCCTCCACGTTGGAGGCCCCGCCCTGCGCGGTGCCTCGGAAGGAGCCTGGAATGTCATACATGCTGGTGGTGATGCAGACGGTGGGCGGGAAGCCCCGGACGGTGGACGAGAAGCGCGTCGCCGCGGAGCGCATGGAGCGGATGCGGGGCTTCGGCGCGGGCCTCCAGGCGCGGGGCATCCTCCAGGCCGCTGATTCCCTGCGCTCGGACATGGAGGGCGTCCGGGTGGAGCGGCGGGAGGGCAAGCTGAGCTTCAGCGACGGCCCGTTCACGGAGTCCAAGGAGATCATCGGGGGCTTCTTCCTGGTGGACGTGAAGACGCGCGAGGAGGCGCTCGAGCTCGCCAGCCAGTGCCCCGCGGCGGAGTGGTCCACCGTCGAGGTCCGTCAGAGCGGCCCTTGCTTCGACGAGTGAAGGCACCGGGGGACGCGATTTTTCATGCGACGCGTCAAAGCCATGCGCCATCACGCTTAGGCGGTGAGATTTGATTACCCGGAACGGGTGCTGATACGCCGGGTGCATCTCCACCCCGGAAAGGTGCACCCCATGTCGCGTCGTTCCCGTTCCCGTCGCTGGTTGTCCCCGTTGCTCGCCGCTTCGGCGCTGGCCTGTGGGCCCGTCGCCGACGAGCCTCCCTCGCCACCGGCCGCGCCCGAGGAGGTCGCCCAGCCGCTCGCGGTGGGCGGCTTCGCGGAGATGCACCACCACATGTTCGCCGAGGAGGCCTTCGCCGGCGGCTGGTTCCATGGCAGCCACACCGGCACGCTGACGACCTGTGATGGCGGCATGCCGGAGAGCGACCACGCGCGCGTCCGCATGGACCTGCGCGACATGCTCAACATCTGTCCCAACGCCGGCAGCGTGAACCTGGGCGGCGTGCCCATCCTGTCGGACGTCTTCGGCGTGGGCGGCGCGGTGGCCTCGGAGGTGATTGGTCAGGTCGAGGGCACGCAGGGCGACACGGGCCTGCACCTGGGCCGCATGGAGACGCCCACGCAGTGGCCGCGCTGGGACACCATCGCCCACCAGCAGGCGTGGGAGGGGTGGCTCAAGCAGGCGAAGCAGGGCGGCATGTCCCTGGTGATGGTGTCGCTCGTCAGCAACGAGTTCCTCTGCAAGGCCCTGCCGTACCAGAACCTCAAGCGGCCTTGTGACGAGATGATGGACGTGGACGTCCAGCTCCAGATGGCTCGCGACTTCGACGCGCGCACGGACTGGGCGGAGATCGCCCTGTCGCCCGCGCACGCCCGGCAGATCATCGCCGCGGGCAAGCTCGCGATGGTGCTCTCCATCGAGTCCAGCAAGCTGTTCGGGACCAAGGACTGGCGAGCGGAGCTGAACCGCGTCTATTCGCTGGGCGTTCGCTCGCTCCAGCCCGTGCACCAGCTGGACAACCGCTTCGGCGGCGCCGCGCCGCACAACGCCATCTTCCAGGTCGCCCAGTTCCTGGAGAACTGCCACATCGACACGGACTGCGGCATCACCGGCCCGGGCTTCACGCTCGGCTTCGACGTGGATGCCAACTGCCGCAACACCAAGGGCCTCACCGCGGATGGCAAGGCGCTGGTGCAGGAGATGATGGGCAAGGGGATGCTCGTCGACATGGCCCACATGTCCGAGAAGAGCATCCAGGACACGTATGCCCTGTCCCAGGCGAAGACCTACTACCCGCTGTTCATCTCCCACGGCCACTTCCGCGAGGTGATGAACCCGGACCTCGCCGCCAACGAGAAGACGACGCCCTCGTGGGTGGTGCGCTACGTGCGCCAGACGGGCGGCATGTTCGGCCTGCGCACCGCGCATGACGAGACGCGCGACTACACCCGCACGCCCGTCGCCAACACCTGCCAGGGCTCCACGCGCTCGCTCGCGCAGGCGTACGAGTTCGGCCGCCAGGGTCTGAAGGTCAACATGGGCTTTGGCGCGGACCTCAATGGCTTCATCCAGCAGACGCGCCCGCGCTTCGGCGACTTCGGCGCGTGTTCTGCGGGCTTCCGCGCGGAGGCCGACACGCAGCGGGAGCAGCAGAACGTCTCCGGCCCGCCGCGCCTGGGCACCGACTTCGACATCTACGGCCTGGCCCACGTGGGCCTGCTCCCGGACGTGGTGAAGGACCTGAAGCAGCTGGGCGTCAACACCAGCGGCCTGGAGGGCTCCGCGGAGAACTTCATCCGGATGTGGGAGCGCGCCAACAGCACGCGCACCGGCATGGCGGACGCGGCCACCGACATCGACACCGGCGGCGTCGCGGCCTACGTGCCCAAGGCCACCCGTGAGGCCCAGTACCCGAAGATCTGCGGCAAGGCCTACGCTCCCAGCACCAAGGCGGTCTCCGAGACCTGCCGCTTCGACCAGGAGTGCAAGAGCGGCGACTGCAGCGCGCTGGACAACTGCGGCGACGTGCCCGGCGTCTGCACCTGCTCCACGGACGCCCACTGCGCCGCGACCCAGTTCTGCGGCTGGGGCACCAACGCGGGCAAGTGCGTGACCAAGCGGGCCAAGGGCGCCCTGTGCTCCTCCGGCCGCGAGTGCCAGTCGAACAAGTGCTCGTGGCTGATGTGCACCTGAGCCCTGGCGCATGAAAAAGGCCCCCGAGGACCGGAGACGGAGGCTTCCGTCCCGGGCCGCGGGGGCCGAAGTACCGCCGACGACAGGGGCTAGCGCAGCTGGAGGAACGAGAAGGACAGGCCCTCGTGCGTCGCCACCAGCTTGCCGCTCAGGTCGGTCAGCTCGCGGAAGTTGGTGTTGCTGCCGCCGTTGGTGAACTCGGTGAACAGGGTGCGGTCATCCGCCTGGAAGAGGAAGGAGCTGCCCGTGCTGGCCGGCAGCGTGTCCACCAGCGTCGCCTTGGCGCCGGAGGCCGGGTCCAGCTTCCACCACTTCCACGCCACGGCGCTCGCGATGACGCGCGGGTGCGTGCCCTCCGCCACCGTGTAGACCGACTCATCCAGCACGCGCAGGTAGCCGGTGCCGTTGGGGCCCGCGAGCAGCGAGCCCGTGGCGCCGTCGTTCGTCAGCGAGCCCAGCTCCTTGAAGAAGGTGGCGTCGTACTTGCCCGTCGCCGGGTCGAACTTCAGGAGGCAGGGGGTGGGCACGTCCGGGTTGCTGCCGGACACGCGCTTCACCGCGGCGCCGTACGCCTCCGTCGCCAGGTACACCTGGCCGTCGGTGCCCACGATGCCGTCGCGCACGTAGCCGCAGCGGTCGTCGCGGACGACCACGGCGCTGTCATTCGTGGTGTCCACCACGATGATGCCCGCCTGCTTCGTGATGCCGATGCCCGCGGACGGGCGCCAACCCAGCGGCATCAGCACCTTGTTGCCCACGCGCAGGGGGTTGGACGCGAACGTGAGGATCGCGCCGTTGATGGCCATGTCCGGCAGCGCGACGCTGTTCGTCAGCGTCATGTCCTTCGGGTTCCAGATGATCAGCTGCGCCGTCCGGCCGTCGAAGTAGTAGGCCTTCGTCTCCGACACGAACTGGAACTGGTTCTGGTACTCGCCAATCGTGGTGAGGCCCTTGCCCGCGAAGCTGACCTCGCCCGCCTTCTCCAGCTTGTTGTCGTTCGTCACGTTGTAGCGGGTGACGGTGGCGTTCGCGCTGCTGGACACGAAGAGCGAGCCCGACTTGGAGATGCCGGAGCCCAGCGCGCGGCCGTTGATCTCCGTGGCGTTCGCCAGGGACAGCGGCGCGGTCTGGTCCACCTTGTCCGTGAGGATGATGTAGCTCTGGGACTCCGTGTCGGTGCTCACCTGCGCCACGAACGCGTACAGCGGCGTCTTGGTGACGGGGCCGGCGTCCGGGTTGTTGTTGTCCGGATCCGTGTTGTCGCTGCAGGCCGCGACGAAGGAGAAGGCGAGTGCCGCGAGGACGCGGCCCGGGGTGCGGAAGGAGGGTGACAGCTTCAAGGAGATCCCTTTCGATGGGGGTTTGCGGGTGCTGCGTGCGGAGTGCCGGAGGCGCGGTGCTCAGCGCTCCAGCGTGAACTTGGCGGCGAGGCTGCGGCCGGGGCGTTGGACGCCGTAGAAGTCGTAGGTCCGGGAGTCGGTGAGGTTCTGCAGGTCCAGCGTCCAGCTCAGCCGCGTCGTCATGTCGCGCACCACGTAGGTGACCGCGAGCGAGTGGGTGAGCTGCGAGGGGATGCGCGACTTCGTCACCTGCGCCCCCAGGCCCTCCCACGACCGGAAGAAGCCGTGCACATAGCGGGAGCGCCACGTCACCAGCAGCTCGTCGTGGTCGCGCAGGAGGTCGCCCACGCGCCCCTGCGCGCTGCCATTGCCGAGCAGGTAGGGGCGGTTGGGGATGCGCTGTCCGTCGAACGCGCCGAAGTTGCCCTCGGTGGAGACATTGCGAACGTCCTGCCAGGTGGCGTTGCCGTCCAGGGCCAGGTACTGACCGGGCGACGTCCACCCCACGCTCCCGAGGGCGCCCAGCGCGCGGGCCGCGTACACGTTCTGGTAGAGGAAGTAGCTCTCCCGCCCGATGAGGACGATCAGCTGATCGGCCAGGCGCGCGAAGCCGCCAGCGCTGGCGCGGAAGCCGCCCCCGCGGCTGCTGGGCGCTGACGCGTAGCTCAGCCCCAGGTTGAAGTTGTGGCTGACCTCGGGCCGCAGCTCCAGGTTGTCGCCAATGAGCAGCCCGTCGCCAAAGAGCTCGTCCGGGCGCGGCAGCCGCGTGGCCCACTCATAGGAGGCCTTGGCGATGAGCGAGGTGGACAGCCGGTAGCGCAGGCTGTCGCCCACGCCGAACTCGTGCGCGGTGCGGCCCAGGTTCATGAACTCGTTGCTGGCCAGCAGCTTCTTCGCGCGGGTGTCCTGGAGGTAGTCCTTGGCGAAGACGATGTTCTGGAGCCGGCCGTCGAAGGCGTCGTGCTGGTACTCCAGGCCCGTCACCAGGGACGTCACGCCCCGGCCCACGGACAGCGGATCCGCCTCGCCGCGCGCCTGGAGCTGGCGGTCCTCGCCCGAGCGCTGGACGAAGGTGGGGGCCACCGCCAGCCGCACCGTGTGCGCTCCGCCGGGCACGGGCACCCAGGCGGCGTTGAGGCGCGCGAAGGCGGTGTGCTGGTTGACGTAGCGCTCCACGGCTCGCGATTCGATCTCACCCGGCTGGGGCAGGGTGACGACGCAGCGGCCGTACCAGTCGTACGCGCAGGTGCCCAGGTCCAGGAAGCGGTTGCGGCGGAACGTGTAGCCGCCCACCGCGTCCACGGTGAGGCCCGGGTCGAAGGTCTGCGCGTAGCGCAGCGTGGCGCCCGCGGTGCCCTCCGCGGTCGTCACGTCGCCATAGGCGGACTCCATGGCGACGTCGTTCTGGATCTCCCGGCCGGCGGCGTTGAGGAAGGCGCGCACCAGCAGGCGCCGCGCCCAGGGCCGGTCCACGTAGCCGGCCTCCACGCTCGCGCCTCCGGCGCGGTAGCCGTCATGGAAGCGGCGCACCTCCACGGGCGCGAGCTTGCCCAGGTCGTTGGGCACCTCCACCTGGATGGGGTAGTTGTTGCGCGCGTCGTCGTAGAAGCCGTGCGCGCGCACCAGCAGGCCGGTGGACTCCTGGAGGTGGCGGACGCTCGCGGTGAAGCGGTGCGTGTCGAAAGAGCCCAGCTCATACGAGCCCGTCACGCCCGTGCCGCGCACGTCCTGGTCGGTGACGAGCTCCACCGCGCCGCCCAGCGCGTCCGCGCCGAAGCGGATGGGCACCACGCCCTGGAAGATCTCCATCCGCTGCACCAGGTTCACCGGCACGCTGGCGATCGCGGGCCCGTAGCCCGCCAGCTCCAGCGGAACGCCGTCGATGAAGAAGCGCACCTGATCATCCGACAGGCCCGCCACCGAAACGCGTGCTCCGCTGCCAAGTCCCCCGGCCCGCCGCACGTCCACGCCTTCCGTGCGCGCCAGCGCGGTGCCCAGGTCGGCGGTCTCCATGCTGGCCTGCTCCAGCTCGACGACCTGCACCGCCTCCGCGGACTTGCGGCGGCGCTCGGCCTGCGTCTCGCCCACGCCGGTGACTTCGACGGTCTCCTCGTACTCCTCCGGGGCCGTGTCGGGCGCGTGGGACTTCGCCGCCGTCATCGTGATGCGAGGGGCCGGCGGCGGTGCCGGCTCCACGGGCGCGGCCAGCTGGAACACGTAGGTGTAGGTGACGCGGGCGGGGGCCGCGACGCCGTTGCGCTTCGCGGGCTCGAAGCGGAACTGGAGCGCCGCGGTGCGCGCGGCCTCGTCGAAGCCGTGGCCGACGGGCTCCATCACCTCCGCCTGGGTCACTTGCCCCTGCGCGTCCAGCCGCAGCCGCAGCCGGACGTTCGCCTCCAGCTTCTCGCGCGCCGCTTCGGGCGGGTAGGGCGCCTCCACGGAGCGGAGCAGCCGCGGAAGCTCGATGACCGGAGCCGCGGGCGCCGGGGTCGGCTGCGCCGCATCCTGGGCGCCGGGCTCGGCCGTTCGCGCCGGAGGCGGCTCGGGGGCGGCCTCCTCCTGGAGTCCTCCCGCGTGCGCGAGTCCACTGGCGCACGGGAGGGACAGCAGGGCCACGCCCATGCCCGGAAGCCATCGCCGCGTCGTCGCTCTTATGATTATGAGAATGGTTCTCATTTTCAGCGCCGCGACGTTTACCCGCTTGAGTTCGGAACTGTCAAGGCTCCATGGAAAATCAGGCTGCGCGGTCCTGGGGTGCGCGCACGGTGTGCAGCCCGTCCGCGACGCGGAACGCGAGCTGGAGAGACTGGTCCGCGTTGAGGCGTGGATCGCAGTGCGTGTGGTAGCGGTCGGAGAGGTCGTCCTCGGACACGTCCAGCGGGCCGCCCAGGCACTCGGTGACGTCCTGGCCGGTCATCTCCAGGTGGAGTCCGCCGGGGTGGACGCCTTCGGCGGCGGCGACCTGGAGGAAGCCCATCACCTCCGCGAGGATCCGCTCCAGCGAGCGCGTCTTGTAGCCGTTGTTCGCCTTGTGCGTGTTGCCGTGCATCGGGTCGATGGACCACACCACGGGGCTGCCGTGGCGCTGGGTGGCGGCCATCAGCCGGGGCAGGCGCGCGGCGACCTGATCCGAGCCGAAGCGCCCGATGAGCGTGAGCTTGCCCGGGATGCCCTGGGGGTTGAGCGTGTCGATGAGGCGCACCAGGTCCTCGGGCTCCAGCGAGGGGCCGCACTTGAGGCCGATGGGGTTCTGGATGCCCCGCATGAACTCCACGTGGCCGCCGTCCAGCTGGCGGGTGCGTTCGCCAATCCAGAGCATGTGCGCGGACGTGTCGTACCAGTCGCCCGTGGCTTCATCGACGCGGGTCATGGCCTGCTCGACGTTGAGGAGCAGGGCTTCGTGGCTGGTGAAGAAGTCCACGGGGCGCACGGCGCCTTCGGACTCCGGCCGGTGGCCCAGGAGCCGGGTCAGGTCCGTGTAGCCCTCGCGCGCGAAGGCCCGCACCAGTTGGAGTGTCTCCGCGGACTGGTGGTAGGCGCGAAGCAGGCGCTGGGGATCCGGCGTGCGCTCGCGGGCGTCGAAGTCCATGCCGTTGATGATGTCGCCGCGGTAGCTGGGCAGGGTGACGCCGCCGACGGTCTCCGTGGCGTTGGAGCGCGGCTTGGCGAACTGGCCCGCGATGCGGCCCACCTTCACCACCGGGCAGCCGCCCGCGAAGGTGAGCACCCCGGCCATCTGGAGCAGCAGTTGGAAGGTGCCCCGGACGTTCTGGGCGGAGAACTCCTTGAAGCTCTCCGCGCAGTCGCCGCCCTGGAGCAGGAAGGCCTTGCCCTCGGCGACCTGCCCCAGCGCTTCTCGCAGCCGGCGCGTCTCCTCCGCGTGCACCAGCGACGGCAGGGCGGCGAGCTCGGACTCCACGCGCGCGAGGGCGGAGAGGTCGGGGTAGTCGTCGGGGATGTAGCGGACAGGCTTCGCGCGCCAGGAGGCAGGGGACCAGGAAGGGTTCGTCACGGGAGCGCCGTTTCTTTCGGAGGCAGGATTCCCTGCGCGACGCAGGAGTCGAGATAGCGGTGGAGGAGCTTCCGGTCGGTGGGGGGGCAGCGGACGTCCGTGCCCTCCAGCGCGGCCAGCAGCCGTTCGCAGCGGATGGGGCCCAGGCCGAAGGCCGGCGTGGAGTCCCCGCTGCGCAAGTCGAAGAAGGCGAGCGTGGCGTCGTGGCCGCCCGAGCCCTTCGCGACGCGGTCGCGCCACTCGGGGACGGGACACAGGTCCAGCGGGTAGCCGTAGTCACGCACCCAGCCGAACAGCTCCGCCAGGCGCACCTCCGCCGCCGGCGTCACGTTGAACACCGCGCCCGGCCGAGGCGTGCGCGCGAGCTGGACGATCGCGCGGGCCACGAAGTCCACGGGCGTCCACACCTCGCCCACGTCCAGCAGGGGCAGGGCGCGCACGGGCAGCCCGGCGAGCACGATGCGCCACACGAGGTCCTGGGTGTTGACGAGCGCGGTGTCGGGCGCGCCCACCACGCGGCCCAGCCGGTACACCGTCGCGGGGAGGCCCCGCTCGGAGGCCTGCTGCACCAGCCGCTCCGCGATCCACTTGCTCTGCTGGTAGCCGTCGCGCAGGCCCGGGTGCGCGGGGACGAAGGCCTCTGGCACGTCCGGAGCCAGGTTCGCCTGGGGCGCCACCGCCAGCGTGGAGACGTAGTGGAAGGGCTTGGGGCGCACGGCGGCGGCCAGCTTCAGCAGCTCCCGCGTGCCGCGGACGTTGACGCCCTGGAGGCTGCCGTACTCGCGCACCACGCTGACCACGGCGGCGTTGTGGATGATGGCGTCGCACTCGGCGGCGAGCCCGTGGAAGCGCGTGGCGTCCAGGCCCAGCAGCGGTTGGGACAGGTCCGCCGGAAGCGCGAGCACCCGCGCTTCAATCCCCTCCGTGGGCAGACGCTGGCCCGCCAGCGCGGAGCGCAGCCGCTCCATGGCCTGCGCCTCGTCCTTCGCGCGCACGGGGCAGATGACGCGCGAGTCCGTCCGCGTCAGGAGCTGATGCAGCAGGTGCGCGCCGACGAAGCCCGTGGCGCCCGTGAGGAGGACCTGCCGGAAGCCGGTGCCCCGTCGCGGCGCCTCGTGTGCCCACGCCTCGTGGGTGGTGGTGGGGACGATGTCCTCGCCCAGCTCCGCGTCCGTGAGCATCGCGGGCGTGAGGCCGCCGGGCTCCGAGCCCTCGGCGCTGCCGCGCTGGAGCGCCTGCGCGAGCCCCGACACGGTCGGGTGCCGGAAGACGGTGGCCACGGGCACGTCGCGGCCCACGGCGATGCCCAGCCGGTTGGCCACCTGGATGCTCTGGAGGGACTGGCCGCCCAGCTCGAAGAAGTCGTCCTGGAGCGAAGTGGCGGCGCGGCCCAGGACCTGCTCCCAGACCTCCAGCACCGTGCGCTCCATGGGGGTCGCGGTGGCGAGCAGCGCGGCGCTCGCGTCCGCGGGCAGCGCGTTCTTGAGCGCGTTGCGGTCGATCTTCCCCGTGCTGGTGCGGGGCAGCCGCTCCGCGAAGGCGAAGGCGCCGGGCACCATGGGAGCGGGCAGGGCCGTCAGCAGGTGCTTGCGCAGCTCCGCGGGCGAGGGCTCGGGCGAGGCCACCAGGTGCGCGCACAGCCGTCGCGAGCCCCCCGGCAACACCTGTCCCACGACGGCGGCCTCGCGGACACCGGGATACCGGAGCAACACGGTTTCAACTTCGCCCGGGTCGATGCGGTGCCCGCTGATCTTGAACTCGTCGTCGACGCGGCCCACGAACACGAGCTGGCCGTCCTCCCGCACGCGCGCCTTGTCGCCGGTGCGGTAGGCCCGGGGCGCTCCCTCCAGCGCCTCCAGCCGGGTGAAGCGCGCGGCATCCAACTGGGGGCGGCCCAGGTAGCCCCGCGCGAGCGCGCCGCCCAGCAGGCACAGCTCGCCCTCCTTGCCGGGGGCCACCAGCCGGCCCTGCGGGGTGATGACCGCCGCGACCACGCCGGGCAGCGGACGGCCGATGGGGACCTCCTCACCGGAGGCCAGGGCCTCCGGCCCCGCGAGCGTGGCGACGGTGGCCACGACGGTGGCTTCGGTGGGGCCGTAGGTGTTGAGCAGCCGCACGCGGTCGCCCGCGATCTCCCGCCAGCGAGCGATGCGCTCCGGCAGCGCCGCCTCGCCGCCGATGATGACCGTGCGCAGGGCCTCCGGAAGGCGGGCGGCGCCGGTGGACAGGCTGTAGGCCAGCTCGTGCCAGAAGGCCGTGGGCAGGTCGAGCAGGGTGATGCCGTGCTCGGCGCACGCGTCCATCAGGCGTGGCACCGACTGGAGCATCTCGTCGGTGCGCAGCACCAGCCGCGCGCCCGTGCACAGCGCGACGAAGATCTCCTCGACGCTGGCGTCGAAGTGGAGCGGCGCGAACTGGAGCACCCGATCCTCGGGGCCGACGCCGTAGCGCGGCGTCGCGCCCGCGACGAAGTGGGCCAGGGCGCCGCGCGTGATCTGCACGCCGTTGGGCTGACCGGTGGAGCCCGACGTGTAGATGACATAGGCGAGCCGGGCCTCCGGGTCGGACGCGGCGGGGACGTCCCCTCCCACCGGAGCCACGGGCCCGGATGGGGCCTGCGACTCCAGCCGCTGCACGATCAGGATTCCAGGCGCCGTGGGATCCGCGTCGGGCGTGGGGCGCTCGGACACCAGCATCACGCCGGGGCGTGCGTCCTCCAGGATGGCCGCGTTGCGCGTGGCCGGCCCGGTGGGGTCGATGGGCAGGTAGCCCGCGCCCGCGAACAGCACGCCCAGGGTGGACACGATGGCGTCGATGCCCCGGGGGACCTTCACGGCCACCGCGGTGTCGGCGCGCACGCCCGCTTCCGTGAGCCGCAGCGCCAGGGCCTGGGAGGCCGCAAGCAGCTCGCGGTAGGTCATCCGCCAGCGGCCGTGCTCCACCGCGACCGCCTCCGGCCGGGCCTCGGCCTGTGCCTTCAACAGCTCCAACACAGGGCGCACCGGCGGCACCGGCCCGCCGTCGAGGACCGAAGCCTCCATCCCCGCACCCTGGGGGGCGCGCCGCACGGGCTGCTCGGGCGACGCGAGCAGCGACTCCAGCAGTTGGAGGAACCCACGCTGGTGTTCGGCGAGCGCGGCCTCGGTGTAGCAGGCGGGGTTCGCGTCCAGATCCACGCGCAGGCTTGTCCCACCCGAACGGGCATGGAAGCCGAACGACAGGTCCTCCACCGGACCGGCGGAGATGTTGTGAGCGGTCCCCGGCACGCCCGCGAAGTCCAGGGCGTAGTCGAACGGCATGATGTTGACGACGGGACCGAAGAGCTTCCGCTGGCCACCGACCAGACGCAGGTCGCGGCGGAGCTGCTCGTAGCGGTAGCGCAGGTGGGGGCGCGCGGCCTTCATCTCCGCCGCCACGTCACGCGCCAGGGCATACAGCCCCGCATCCGGCCGCACGGCGATGCGCAGCGGCACGATGTTCATCGCCATGCACGGGACTCGCAGCGACGCCGAACCCAGCCGGCCCATCACCGGCAGGCCCAGCACCGCCTCCGCCGCGCCCGTGCGCTGGTGCAGGTAGACGGCCGTCACCGCGAGCACCAGGTCGGACCAGCTCACGCCCGCCTGCTTCGCGCCGGCCTGGAGGGCGGCCATCATCTCCGGGCGCAGGTGCTCCGAGCGGCGCAGGAAGCGGGAGGACATGGGCGCCGCGTCCGCGAGCAGCGGCGGCACGGGGGCATCCTCGAAGCGCCCCACCCAGAAGTCGCGGTCCTTCTGGAGCTGTGGACCGCTCCGGTACGCCAGGTCCTCGTCCAGCACGGGGCCCAGGCGGCTGAAGCCGGCGGGCGCGACCTTGCCCGCGGCATCAGCCGTGTAGAGCTCCGCCACCCGCCGCGCGAGCAGCGAGAAGCCATAGCCATCCATCGCGATGTGGTGGATGCGCTGGAACCAGAAGGAGCGCTCCGGCCCGACGGTGAGCAGGGCCTGCGCGAACAGCGGCCCTCGCGCGAGGTCCACCGTGCGGCCCAGGTCCTTCCACATCCACTCCTGGGCGGCGGCCCAGGGATCCGCTTCCGCGCTCAGGTCCACGCGCTGGAGCGCCCAGTGCGTGCCGGGATCGATCCGCTGTGCCGGACCCTCATCGCCCGCGATGAAGCGCGAGTGCAGGGCGTCCGCGTCCGCGACCGCGCGGCGCAGGGCGGACTCGAAGCGCGCCGGATCGACCGCGCCCCGGAACTCGATGCACTCGCCCGCGTTGTACACCGGGCTCTGGAGGTCGAGCTGTTGCCCCACCCAGATGCCGTGCTGTGCCGCGGTCAGCGGGCGGTTCTCATCCTGGGGAGGGTGCATGACGGGGGAACTCCGAGGGGAAGGGGGGCCGCCCTCCAGGGCGGATCAGGAGGCGCGGGCGCCAGGGGCCAGCGGGGCGGGCTGCTTCGCGGCGAGCAGCGCGTACCAGTCGGTGAGCGTCGGCTTCTCGGCCAGCTCCACGAAGGACACCTCGGTGCCACCCTGGCGCCAGCGCTCCACCAGGCTCATCAGGCGGATGGAGTCCATGCCGCGCTCGAGCAGGTTGTCGTCCTCGCCAATCGCCGACGCGGACTCCATCAGGAGCTCGGCCACGTCCGCTCGAAGCTGCTCGCGGTCCACCGCCGGGGCGGAGGCACCCACCGGCATGGCGTCGATGAGCTGCTGCGTGGAGGTGACGAACGCGACGAGCTGCGAGGCGTAGTCCAGCGCAAGCCGGTGCTTCTCCAGCGAGAAGTCCGCCACCGCGTCCGCGACCAGGAAGGGCCGCACCTCGCTCATGGAGCCGTCGCTGGCCGTCTGGAGGCAGCCGATGTGCGCGTAGATGCCGCAGATGATCAGCTGGTCACGGCGCTGCTCCCGCATCAGCTCCATCAGGCGCGTGTTGCGGAAGGCGCTGTAGCGCCACTTGGTGAGCACGGTGTCGCCCTCGACGGGAGCGAGCGCCTCGATGATCTGCTGCTTCGGTCCGCTGCGGACGCCAGCGCCCCAGAAGTCCAGCTGGAGGCCGCGCTGCTCGGGGGTCTGGTCGCCGGGCTGCGCGGAGTAAACGACGGGGATGCCCAGCTTCACGGCGTGCGCACGCAGCCGCTGGATGTTGGCCACCAGCTCCGTCACCGGGGACTGGCCCTGCGCGAAGGCGTCCACGAAGTAGCGCTGCATGTCGTGGATGAGCAGCACGGCGCGCCCGGGCTCCGGGGTCCACGAGATCTTGTTGCGGGGCAGGTCCGCCGCGCCGGGCATGGAATAGGGGGCAATGGCAGGCAGTGCCATGGAGGGCTCCTGGTTCAGGGAGAGGGTGTGGAGAGGGACTGGCGCAGGCTGTCGCGCAGCGCCTTCTTGCTGACCTTGCCCACCCCCGTCTGGGGGAAGGCCGCGACGAACTCGATGCGGTCCGGAATCTTGAAGGCCGCGAGCCCTCGCTGGCGCAGGAACGCGTTGAGGGCGGAGGGCGCTGGCGCTTCACCGCGCGGGATGACGACCGCGCAGGTGCGCTCGCCCAGGAACTTGTCCGGAATGGCCACCACGGCGGCGTCGCTGACGGACGGGTGCGCGAGCAGGTGGTTCTCCACCTCCTCCGCCGCGACCTTGTCTCCGCCCCGGTTGATCTGATCCTTCGCGCGTCCCTCGACCACGAGGTGCCCCTCGGGCGTCAGGCGCACGAGGTCGCCCGTGCGGTAGAAGCCATCCGTCGTGAAGGCCTTGGCGTTGTGCGCCTCCGCCTTGTAGTAGCCGCGGATGGTGTAGGGCCCGCGCGTGAGCAGGTGCCCTGTCTCACCGGGGGCCACCGGCACGTCGTCGTCGTCCACCACGCGCAGCTCGTCCGCGTCCGACATGGGGCGGCCCTGCGTGGTGATGATGCGCGCTTCGGGGTCGTCCAGCCGCGTGTAGTTCACCAGGCCCTCGGCCATGCCGAAGACCTGCTGGAGTCCGCAGCCGAGCGTGGGACGCACGCGCGCGGCGGCCTCGTCGCTCAGGCGGGCGCCGCCCACCTGGAGCACCTGGAGGCTGGACAGGTTGTGCCGCTTCGCCAACGACGAGTCCAGCCACACCATCGTCAACGGGGGCACCAGCGCGGTGACGGTGACGCGCTCGCGTTCGATGAGCGGGAAGGCCACCTCCGGGCTGGGGTTCAGCGCCATCACCGCCGTGCCGCCCGCGAAGAAGGCGCCCAGCACGCCGGGCGAGCTCATCGGGAAGTTGTGCGCCGCGGGCAGCGCGCACAGGTACACCGTCTCAGGGGTGAACCGGCACACGTCCACGCTGGCCCGGAGGCTGTAGATGTAGTCGTCGTGGGTGCGGGGGATCAGCTTGGGCACGCCGGTGCTGCCGCCGGACAGCTGGAAGAACGCCACGTCCGACGGCGACGGCCCCTCCAGCGCCACCGGCTCCGTGGGCACGGAGGCCAGCGCGGTGTGCGCCCCCGCGTCGCCCAGGACGAGCACGTGCTTCAGCGTGGGCGTGGTGGCCTTCACCTGGTCCGCGAGGCTTCGGTAGTCAAAGCCGCCGAAGCGATCCGGGATGACGTACGCCACGGCCTCGGTGAAGGCGCAGAAGTAGCCGATCTCCGACGCGCGGTGCGCGGGCAGCGCGAACACGGCCAGGGCGCCCATGCGGAAGAGCGCGAAGATGACCTCGTAGAACTCCGGGACGTTGGGCAACTGCACCACCACGCGGTCACGCGCGCGGATGCCCAGCGCGTGGAGGCCCGTGGCCATGCGGTCCACGCGCGCGTCCAGCTCCGCGTACGTCCAGCGGTGCGCGCCGCCCACCAGCGCCGTGCGCGTTCCGAAGTCGCGGGCACGCTCCCGCAGCAGCTGGCCGAACGTCTCTCCGCGCCAGTAGCCGGCCTCGCGGTAGCGTCGGGCGAAGTCCTCCGGCCAGGCGGGGCAGCCCGGCAGGTGCTCGGGGGCACCGCTCACGGCTGCACCTCGGCGTTGAGGCCCAGGCCCATGGCCAGCAACATGGTGCGGAACTTGGCCTCCGTCTCCGCGAGCTCCGCCTCTGGCGTGGAGCCCACGACGATGCCCGCGCCCGCGAACAACCGCAGGGTGTGCTCGTCGGCCTCCGCGCAGCGGATGGTGACGGCCCACTGACCGTCGCCGTTCGCGTCGCACCAGCCCACCGTGCCGGTGTAGTAGCCCCGGTGGAACGGTTCGATCCGCCCGATGGACTCGTGCGCCAGCGCCGTCGGGTGGCCACACACCGCGGGCGTGGGATGCATGGCCAGCGCCAGCGTCAGCGACGTGATGGAGGGATCCTTCAGCTCGCCCTGGATGCGGCTGGACAGGTGCCACATCGTCTGCGTGCTCACGAGCGACGGCCCCCGGGGCACGTCCAGCGTCTTGCAGAAGGGCCGAAGGGCCTCCGCCACCGCGTCGATGACGACCGCGTGCTCGTGAAGGTCCTTGGGCGAGGTCATCAGCCGCGCCGCCCGCGCCTGATCCTCCACCGGATCCGGGCTGCGCGCCGCCGAGCCCGCGAGCGGATTGGCGAGGACCTGCAACCCCGAGCGCGCCACCAGCAGCTCCGGGCTCGCGCCGATGAGCGTGCGCCGCCCCGAGCCGGGGGCCGCGTCCGCGTGCGGCGGCAGGTCCACCGCGAAGGTGTAACCATGCGGGTTGCGGCGGGCCAGGTTGTGCAGGAGCTGCCGCAGATCCACCGGCGCCGCCGTGTCCACGTGCAGCGAGCGCGACAGCACCACCTTGCGCAGCGGCCCCTCCTGCATGAGCTTCAGCGCCTCCGCCACGCCCTGCATGTAGGCGGCCGGCTCCGGCACCGGGCGCAGCGTGTAGCGTGAGCCCAGGGGAGACTGGGACGGCGCCGAGGCGTCGAACACCATCGGGCCCGCGCGCTGGATGGTCATGGGCACCACCAACTGCGCGGCCACCTTGCCATCGAAGGGCACCGCGCCCACCGCCACCGGGATGTCGTGCGCAGCCTCACGCGAGGCGTCCAGCACCGCCGCCACGCGCTCCGGCAGGCCCTCCAGGGAGTTCGTCCCGCCCGCGTCCGGCACCGTGGCGAACACGCCGCGCGCCAGCATCGTGCGCCGAGGGGACGCGAAGAAGAACGCCCCGGCGTCGTAGTCACGCAGCAGCCGCGCGGCCAACGCCTCCTGCTCCTGCGGCAGGGCAGGGGCGCCCACCACGCCGTCCACGGACCGCGCGTCCTTCTGACGTCCAATGATTTTGGTATCAGGAATCATTCTCAACTCGGAGTGATGCGGGGAGAGGCCCCGAGGGGCCGTCCCAGGAAGGAAGGCAGGGTGGGGGAGCTGGGAGCGCTAGACGCCGAGCGTGGCGCCGCCGTCGATACACAGGTCGTGCATCGTAATGTGGCGGGCCTGGTCGGAGGCGAGGAAGGCCACGGCGTCGGCGATGTCATCCGGCGTGGCGATGCGGCGCAGCGGGATGCCCGTGCGGAAGGTGTCCAGCGAGCCCGCGATGACCGCGTCGCGGCCGGAGTCGTCCGCCCACATCGCCCGCTGCATGGCGGTGTCGGTGGAGCCCGGGGACACGACGTTGCAGCGGATGCCGTGCTGGGCCAGCTCCAATCCCAGACACTTGGTGAACATGGTGGAGGCGGCCTTGGACGCCGCGTAGGCCGCCATCTGCATGCGCGGCACCCCGGCCGCGTTGGAGCCCACCGTCACGATGACGCCGGAGCGGCGGGGCACCATGTGCTTCGCCACCGCGCGCGAGACATGAAACACGCCGTGGGTGTTGACCGCGAACGTGGACATCCAGTCCGCGTCGCTCTGCGTGAGCACCGGGCCCACCCGCAGGATGCCCGCCACGTTGGCCAGCACCTGGATGGGGCCCAGCCGGGACTCGATGACGGCGATGGCGTCCTCGATGCCGTCCTTGTCCCGCACGTCCACCGGGAACGCCGTGGCCTTCAGGCCCTGCTGGCGCAGCTCCGCCACCAGCAGCTCCAGCCCCGCGGCGTTCTGGTCGAACACCGCGACCGGCATCGTGCGCGCCAGCTTGCGCGCCACCGCGGCGCCAATGCCTTGCGCCGCGCCCGTCACCACCGCGTGTCCTGTCGTCGCGCCCATCATCCGCTCGCCGGGGCCGTTCGTCGTGGAATGAGAACGGTTCTCATAATCAGAATCCGGAAGTGCCATGGTCGTGTATTCCTGTCAAGGTGGCTCAAACATGGAATCGCTCGCTGTCCAGAATCTGCGGGGGCGGACGGGCGGAGGACTCCGGTTCAGGCCGCGTGGGCCTTGGCGGCGGTCTCGCGCAGCACCTCGCCGGCGGCGGCGATGGTGTGGTCGATCTGCTCCACGGTGTGCACGGCGCTGATGAAGTTGAGGTCGCGGCGGAGGATGACGCCCCGGCGGGCCATGCCGGCCTGGAAGGGGATCATCTTCTCGATGTGTTCGGGGATGACCTTGCTGAAGCGGAAGAAGGGCACGGCGTCGTAGCCGATGACCTCCAGCGAGGAGCCCGTCTCGCGGGCGTGGGCGTTGACGCCCTCGCGCAGGCGGCGGCCCAGGCTGGCGATGTGTTCGACGTGGTTGGTGCGGCGGTACTCGTGGAGGACGGCCTCGCACACGGCCAGGGAGAGCATCTCACCGCCGAAGGTGGTGGAGACCTGCAGCTCGCTCAGGCGGGAGAGGTACTTCTCCGGGCCGGCGATGGCGGACAGGGGCATGCCCGCGGCGATGCCCTTGGACAGGGTGACGAAGTCCGCCTGGATGTCGAAGTACTGCTGCGCGCCGCCCAGGGCCAGGCGGAAGCCTGTGACGACCTCATCCAGGACGAACATCACGCCGTGCTTCGCGCAGGTGGCCTTCACCTGGAGGAGGAACTCGCGGGTGACGGTGCGGTTGTAGGGGATGGCCAGCAGCACGCAGGCCAGCTGGGCGCCGTGCTTCTCGATGTGCTCGAGGAGCGCGGGCTCGTCCGGGGGCGTGAAGAGCGGCAGCCGGGTGGTGAGCTTCGCCACGGTCGGGGGCACGCCCGGCGTGTCATACATGAAGTGGTCGTGCCAGCCGTTGTAGCCCACGGTGACGATGTGTTCGCGGCCGGTGAGGTGGCGCGCGAGGCGCACGGCGGCGGACGTGGCGTCCGCGCCCGTCTTGAAGAAGCGGGCCATCTCCGCGCCGGGGATGACCTCCACCAGCGCCTTCACGGAGGAGACCTCCACGGGCGTGGGCAGCGAGTGGATGATGCCCTCGGCCAGGTGCTTGCGGATGGTGTCCGCGACGGCCGGGTGGTTGTGGCCCAGCATGTTGGCGCCCAGGGCCTGGATGTAGTCGATGTACTCCTGGCCGTCCGCGTCCTCCACCAGCGCGCCCTGTCCCTTCGCGAGGAACACGGGGAAGGCGCCAGGGGCGAAGTGATCCGGCTTCTTCATCATCGTCTGGGTGACGCCGGGCACCCACTTGCGCGCCTCGGCGAGCAGCTGGTTGGAGCGCTCCAGCTTGAGTTCACCCACGATGGGGCGGGGAAGGGACGGGTGTCGGGGGGCTGCCTGGGACATGACGGGTCCTTGTGGAGGTAAGAGGGATTCAGGGCGCGGGTGTGGGGTCCAGCCGCACGGCGCGGCCAGCGAAGGTCCACAGCAGCCCGAGCGCGAGCGTGGAGATGCCCACCGCGAGCCAGCCCAGCTGGGCGAAACCCAGCAGCGCGCCGTCCGGCCCGGTGGTGAGCAGGAGCCCGCCCATCCACGCGGCGAGCCCGGAGGCGCCATCGCTGGCGGCCATGTTGACGGCGAGGTAGCGGCCCCGGAGCGCGGGGGGCACCTGGGACGCGACCAGCGCCATGGTGGGGATGGCCCGCCCGGAGGTGAGCGTCATGAACAACACGAACACGACGGCCACCACCGGCAGCGGCGACGGCGGCAGGTGGGTGAAGAGCAGGTGCGGTGCCATGGTGGCCACCAGCAGGAGGGCCAGCGCGCGGGCGGGGCCCAGGCGGTCCGCCATCCGGCCAATCCATCGCGAGCTCACGAACGTGGCCGCGCCGCCCGCCAGATAGACCCACGGCAGATCCGTGAGGGACAGGCCCACGTTGCCCACCATGAAGGCGCCCAGGTAGGGGATGAGCAGGAAGCTGGCGAACACCACCGTGAAGGTGAGCCCCCAGCCCAGCGCCAGCCGGGGCGTGAAGCCCGCGGTGGGGGACGCGTTGGAGGCCGCCGCCGGGGACAGGTGTCCGTCCACGCGGGGCAGGAAGCGCAGGAGCAGCAGCCAGACGATCCCCGCGAGCCCGGCGAGGACCCCGAAGGGCAGCCGCCAGCCGCCCAGGTTCGCGAGCCCCAGGCCCAGCGGCACGCCCGCCACCGCGGACAGCGCGTAGGCCGTCATCACGGTGCCAATGGCCTGGCCTCGGCGCTCCGCCGGCACCACGTCACTGACGATGGCGATGACGACCGCCCCCATCAGCCCCGCGCACGCCCCAGCCGCAGTGCGCGCCACGAGCAGCCCCATGGCTCCGGTGGCCGCGCCGCACAGGAGCGTGGCGGCGATGAAGCCCGCGTAGAGCATCAACAGCGTGCGCTTGCGCTCCAGGCGGTCCAGCCAGAACACCCCCAGCACGCCCATGGCCGCGGACGCCAGCGTGTACGCGGACACCAGCGCTCCGAAGCGCGTCGCGGACAGCTCCAGCCGCTGCATCAGCAGGGGGCCCAGCGGCATCAACATCATGAAGTCGACGACGTGCGTGAACTGCACCGCGGCCAGGAGCCACAGCAGCGTGCGCTCTCGCGCGGCGGGGGATGGAGCACTCAAGACAGTCACCTGAATCCAGACACACTCCGGCCCCGACCACGCCCGGCGATGCCAGACAGGGCTCGGCCAGGACCCGGTGCGCTTCGCGCCGGGCCGCCGTGTATGCTTTAAAACTAGCGAATGATAATGAGAATCATCCTCAGAAACGTTCCCGGAGTCAATGGGAAAGCGGTTCTTTGACGCAATCGTCTGGCGGCGGGCTTGTGGGGTGCGTCCGGCTTGACGGGTTGGGGGCGAGGCGGAAAGGGTGGTCGCGTCCGCGCGATCCGTCCCGTGAACCCGACCAGGAGTCGAACGTGAAGAAGCTCGTCAATGCGCCGCGTGCCGTGGTCCAGGAGATGTTGGAGGGGTTCGTGGCGCTGGCGCCGGGGCAGGCGCTGCTGGAGGGGGAGACGGTGGTGGTGCGCGCGGACGTTCCGGCGGCGCCGGGGGCGCGGAAGGTGGCGGTGTTGTCGGGGGGCGGCAGCGGGCACGAGCCGGCGCATGCGGGGTACGTGGGCGCGGGCATGTTGCACGCGGCGGTCGCGGGGGACGTGTTCACGTCACCCAGCGCGGACGCGGTGCTGGCGGCGATCCGCGCGGTGGCGGGGCCGGCGGGGGCGCTGCTCATCGTGAAGAACTACACGGGCGACCGGCTCAACTTCGGGTTGGCGGCGGAGCTGGCGCGCGCGGAGGGCATTCCGACGGAGGTGGTGGTGGTGGCGGACGACGTGGCGTTGCGCGACACGGTGGAGCCGGAGCGGCGCCGGGGCATCGCGGGCGTGGTGCTGGTGCACAAGGTGGCGGGGGCGGCGGCCGCGGCGGGGGCGTCGTTGGCGGAGGTGGTGCGCGAGGCGTCGGCCGCGGCCGCGACGTTGGGCAGCATGGGCGTGGCGCTGGGGCCCTGCACGGTGCCGGCGGCGGGACGGCCGGGGTTCGCGCTGGGCGAGGCGGAGGTGGAGCTGGGCTTGGGCATCCACGGTGAGCAGGGCGTGCGCCGCGTGGCGCTCCAGCCCGCGGACGCGCTGGCGGACACGCTGCTGTCGATCATCGTGGAGGATCGGAAGGTGGGCGCGGGAGACCGCGTGGCGCTGATGGTCAACGGGTTGGGGGGCACGCCGCCCATGGAGCTGGCCATCGTGACGCGCCGGGCGCTGGCGTTCCTGGCGGAGCGGGGCGTGAAGGTGGAGCGCGCGTGGCAGGGCACGTTCCTGTCGGCGCTGGAGATGCCGGGGTGCTCGCTCACGGTGTTGAAGGTGGATGACGCGCGGCTCGAGCGGTTGGACGCGGCCACGGAAGCGCCCGCGTGGCCGGGGAGGGGGCAGGTGGTGACTCAGCGCCGCGTGGTGCCAGCGCGCGGCGCGTTGTCCAGGACGGAAGGGCACGCGAAACCCGAGCCCGAGATGGCGCGGGTGCGCGCGGCGGCGCTGGCGGTGGCGGACGCGTGGGACGCGGCGGAGGCGCGGCTGACGGAGCTGGACAGCGCGGCGGGAGACGGCGACCTGGGGCTGAGCCTCGCGCGCGGGGCGGCGGCGATCCGCGCGTTGCCTGAGGGGGCCTGGGCGACGCCGTCCGGTGCGTTGACGGAGCTGGGGCAGGCGCTGCGGAGGAACATCGGTGGCAGCTCCGGGCCGTTCTACGCGACGGCGTTGCTGCGCGCGGCCCGCCACCTGGCGGACAAGCCGTTGGATGCGGTGGCTTGGGCCAGGGCGTTCGAGGTGGCGGTCGAGGCGGTGTCGGAGCTGGGAGGCGCGCGGCCGGGAGACCGGACGATGGTGGACGCGCTGCACCCGGCCGCCGTGGCGCTGACGCGCGGGGTGCGAGAGGGGAGGTCGCTGGCGGTCGCGTGGGCGGAGGCGGCGCGCGCGGCGGAAGCCGGCGCGGACGCGACGGCGGGCATGTCGCCGCGCCTGGGCCGGGCCAGCTACCTGGGCGAGCGCGCGAAGGGGATTCCGGATGCGGGCGCGGTGGCGGTGGTCATCTGGATGAAGGCGCTGGGCGGAGTCGCGGACTGAGTGGACTGGACGCTTTCCATGGCTCCGTTGGATGGAGCGGCGGTTTCCTGAACCGCAGGCCACAGGTTCGCTTCCTGTCGGGGTTACTGCTCAAGTCCCCGGCCCGACCCAGGAAATTGTCGGGCCGGGGGCGCGAGGCACGGCGGTCGGCCGGAGTTGGGAGTCCAGCGGGAGTTCTGGCGAGGCCCTCGCCGCCTCGCCCCTGCTCCCGGACACCTGGTGGACGTCTGGGCCAGGATCACCGGCGCGGAGAGGACGGCCGCGACGCACGCGGCCAGGGTGATGCTCTTCTTCATGGTGTTGCTCCAGTTGGGGGTTGAGCTGCACCAGAAGGAAGGGGCGCCTCGCTCGGCTCCCCCGTTGGAGGTATTCCCCTCGTCGCACCCGCGACGCCTACTGCCGCGCCATGCATGTCCTGAACTGGCTGGGGCCGAGCATCGAGGCACGCGTCTACTGGGGGCGAGGCGGCCCTTCTGCGCTACAGGAGGCGGTTGAGGCGGGACATCTCTCGGCGTCCATGGCCCTGCGCATCGCCAGAGAGATGCCGCTCCTGGCGTTGGAGGAAGCGGCATGGCGCGTGGGCTACGACTGGTTTTGGGACGCGGAGCACGACCAGCGCGTTGCCGCAACACAGCGGGCCGTCCTCGCAGATGCGTCCGCGGGTGAGCTGGTGGCGGTGCGCCAGGAGATGCTGGAGCGCTGGATGCAACTACGGTGGACAGCCCATGGGCAGCACTCGATGGTGGTGGCGGAGGAGCTGTCTTGCACCGCCCGAACCACGGAGTGCCTCGGCTACACCTGCGACGACGTGACGGTGCGCGAGCGCACGCTGCACGTGTCGCTCCCGGAGGCCGCAGGCATCACGCTCCCGGATGATAGGGGCCGTGATTGGCCTGTCGCGGACATGCTGATTGCGTCGGAGGGAGACGGGCGGCAGTGGCGCGTCATTCTGGAGGCGCCCAGCGACAGCCCGCGGCAGCAGACCATCGCCGCCATCATGATTCACTGGCCCGCTGGCGTGACCGTCGGCGAGGCGCTCGACCAGTTCGATAGAGAGGGCGTGCCGGGCATCGACTGGCGCGGGGTGTGGCGGTGGGTGCTGGGCGTGCTGCTGACGCGGCATCCTCCGCCAACCCGGGCGTAGGCCGCTCAATCAGGAGGCGAAGGGGAGACGCCGGAAGCCCAGGACATCGGGCCGGTACTCCACGCGCGTGAAGGACTTCACTTTCGCCCCGGCAGCCGCCGCGTCCTCCAGGGTGAGCGTCTTGCTGCTGCCTCCTGACGCGCCCACCACCACGCCCGCTCCCACGTGCACCATCACGTGGTCCGGGTCCCCACCCTTGCCGTAGAGCACCAGGTCCCCGGGCAGCAGGTCCGACGCGCTCGCCACCGGAGAGCAGGCGCTCCAGAGGCTGTCCGTGTTGTGCGTCACACGCCAGTCCGGGCCGCCCACCTGGTGGAGCGCCCAGGTCACGAGGCCGCTGCAATCGAAGAGGCGCGGGCCTTCCGGCGAGGCGCGCTGTCCCTTCCCGTTCCACCGGTAGGGCTCATGCATCTGGGAAAGGACAGACTGGAGGAAGGCGGCGCGCTGCAAGCTGGTGGGCACGGCGGGCTCCGGAGGGATCGAGGTGTGGACCAGAGAAGGGGCGCCACGACGATGGGCCGCTCCTTCTCGGTCTGCCCAGTCTCATGGGCAGACGAGAGCATAGAGGCCAGGGCCCATTAGGGAAGATTCGATCCGGAGTCCTTGGTCACAAGGAGCTGGCCCACGGCCAGCATGAGGACGGCGGACTCGGTGCTGACGGGGGGCATGGCCGACAGAAGGGGGCGGCACCTCACCCGAGCGTGAGTGCCCCGTGCTCCCGGCGACCTCCCAGGGTGCCATCAGATCTGCGAATTCAGCGTTAATCCGGATAGGTTGAGTTTTAGTGCTTGTTTGCTTTACGTTTGGTCCATGGCGCCCGATGACCGGGCCGCCATCACAGGAGCCAGCCATGTTGAACAGACTGCTTGCACCAATCGCTCTCTCTCTTTCCCTTGTGGTCACTGCTTGTGGTGGGGATCCCGAGGCCACCGAGCCTACTCCCTCGCAGCCCAGCGAGGCCCTCCAGGGCTATCTTGGACAGGTTGAGCAGGGCACTGCGGTTGTCGACGGACAGGTCAAGTGTTGCCTTGTGAAGTGCGGCACCAATTGGTATGGCAGCAAGGCTGTGACGAAAAATTGCAACGATTGGGGGCAGACGGTCTGCTCGCACCGCTCCCTGCCGTTCACTGACGCGCAGTGGGGGGCCTGCAACTCCTCCGTTGACTGGTTGAGCTAGGCGAGGCTCTACGGCGCTCACCGCACAACTGCGATGAGCGTCTCGCTCATGTAGACAGGCACAGGACGTTACGGCCCCAACTCCTGGCGCCAGCCAGGGACGGACATGTCCAGTTCGCCGGGGCCGAAGCTGCCGCGCTCCGCAAGCCGCTCCAGGGACTGGTCAGTGCGGTAGCAACGCGCGTAGGCCCGGTTTGGCTTGCCCGTTTTCGAAGCACCACTCCTCGACCGTCGCTTCGGAGTCCCTGGTGAGTGGCTTGCCCAACCGCTGCATGACGGCCGCTTCGGTCTCTCCCTTCTGGATGACATTGAACGCAGCCTCCGAGAAGCCAGCCGCGTACTTCGGAGGACACCCCAAGGACCCGAAATCGCATCCACTTCATGGTGTTGACCTGTTCGCGGCCAGCCCGTGGGTGGGTTCCGGGACTTGGGTGCTTATCGATTGGCGTTTGGAAGACATTGGCCATCCGTGTCTTGCGCCTCGAAGCGTTCGCGGTGAGGAGTGGTGTCGTTCATTCCGTGAGGGGCGGGCGGTCCATTCCGGACTTCATCCTGCTCCTCGGGGGGGAGACACTCAATGCGAAGCCGCTCTGGTGGGCCGTGGTCGTGGGCGCTGGGCATGACGCTAGCCTTGTCGCTGGCTGCGTGTGGAGTGGAGTCCCTGGAGGAGAATGTCCGTCCTCCAGAGGGTGAGATGTCGGTCCAGGACGTCGGGGCGTTGACGCACACAGGTCCAGAAGCCGCTTTGGCGTGGGACCCGTATGCGAACGCGGTGGCTTCGGGAACCACGGCGACGGTGCTCAACGCGAGCGCGGCCCTGGGGGCTCCGGACGGGCGGGCCGCGACAGTGCTGGGCCTGCTCAACACGGCGTTGGTGCTGGACCTGGGCCAGAACGAGGAAGGCACCGGCGACCTGCGCGTCTACTACCAGGGCCTCTCGTTGGCGCTCGTGGCGCAGGTGGACTTCCTGAAGGCGGATGGAACCTTCATCGGCTCCAGTTCGTTGCACCTGGTGGAGCTGGGCCTGGGGACCCATATCGCGGTGGCGAAATACCCGGGCAACGTGCCCTATCGCTACGTACGGCTGAAGGGTGCCGTGCTCGCGCTCTACCTGGTGGACGCGGTGGAGACGTCGCTGCGGACCGTCTGTGGTGATGGAGTGCTGGGCGGGTTCGAAGCCTGTGACGATGGCAATCAGCGCTCTGGCGACGGCTGCAACAGTGTCTGCGAGGTGGAGCCGGGCTACACCTGCACGGGGCAGCCCAGCGTTTGTGACAACAACCGAGCACCCACGGTCGAGGACGTCGTGGCGACCACCCCCGAGGACACTTCGGTCGGCATCACCATCCCCGCGGTGGACCCTGACGGTGACGTGCTGGCCTTCTCCTTCACGCTGCCCATCCATGGAACGCTCACGGGTACCGGGGCGTCGGTGACGTACACCCCGAATACGAACTTCAACGGAACGGACACCTTCCAAGTCACCGTCTCCGACGGCAAGAAGCAGGCAACGGCCACCGTCTCGGTCACAGTGACGCCCGTCAACGACGCGCCCGTGGCCACCTCTTCCGCGGTGACGGTGAGCTACAACACGTCGACGCCCATCACGTTGGTGGCTACGGACGTGGATGGGGACGCGCTCACGTTCACCGTGACGACACCTCCCGCGCACGGGACCCTGTCCGGCACGGGCGCCCAGATGCTCTACACACCCGCCGCGGACTTCCAGGGGGCGGACTCGTTCACGTTCACCGCCAGCGACGGCGCGCTCACCTCCAATATCGCGACCGTCACCCTCACCGTCCGGGGGCCGCCGGTCTGCGGCGATGGCTACCTCGATTCGGGTGAGGTGTGTGACGACGGCAACCGCGTCGCGGGGGACGGCTGTCGCGCTGACTGCCAGGGCGTGGAGGTCTGCGGCGACGGCCTGGTCGACAGCGCCACGGGAGAGCAGTGCGACGATGGCGGCACGACCCCCGGCGATGGCTGCGACGCCGAGTGCCAACTGGATGCCTTTTCGAATGTGCCCCCCACGCTCATCAGCGGGACTCTGAACTGCACCACCGCCAACACGAACACCGGGCGCAAGGTCGCGGTGGATGCGCTGGGGCGCTTCTACGTCGTCATGAGGTGCGGCGGCGCGGTCCATGTCAGCGTGAGCTTGGACCGGGGCCACACCTGGGTGGGGCCGACGCCCCTGGGAATCACCAACGCGGCGGAGGTCGCGATTGAAGGAGGCCCCACGGGGGTCGCCTACGTCGCGGCCACCAGCGCGGGCTCCCTCGTATTCACCCGGACCGTCGACGCGGGGGCGAGTTGGGAGGCGCCGCGAACCCTCACGTCGGCAGCCAACCCCACTCTCAGTATGGATTCCAGGGGCGACGCCCTCTACATCTCCGTCTCTCGAGGCAGCAGCACCGGGGTGCGCGTTCTCAGGAACTTCGCACGAGGCGCGAACGATTTCAGCGTGACGGATGTGAACCAGAACAATGTCTATTTCGACGTTGTCGTGGACAAGATCAGTGGAGATGTCTTCTCGGTGAGCGACGACCCCTCCTTCCGCATCCACCGCAGCAGCGACCAGGGGGGCACCTTCGGCCCGCAGAGCTCCCCGCCGGGCCAGGCCTACTTCTCGGACTGGACGGGCTCCAACGGCTTCATCTACGTCACGGGCTCCTTCGGGGATGACAACGTGGACGTCATCCCGGTGTCCGCGCCAGGGACAAGCACCCAGGTACCGGGCCTGCCCACCGACGTCGGTCCCGCGGCCTTCCGGACGATTGACGCGGACGCGCTCGGCAATGCCTACATCGCGTCCCAGCGGGGGACGGGCGACATCCAGTTGGACCGGATGCTCGTGGGGGCCACCATGATTCTGGCCACGGATGCCAGGACGGTGGGGCCGGGGGCCGCGCCAGCGGTCGCGGCGCTCCCATCGAACGGCGGCGCCCTCGTCGCCTATACGAACGGCACCAGCGTCTACGGCTCAGTCGTCGTGTACTGATTCACGCCTCGGACGACTTGCCGCCACGCGGTGGCGGGGATAGGCGCGGGCGACGTCGAGCAGGTGGTGAGCGAAAGCCACCTGCATGCGCTTCATCTTGGAGAGGCCGTCCTTGCATCCCAGAATGGTGGGCGCCAGCCCCTCGAGAATCAACGGCGTGTGGCCCGGTGCCCACTGAATCCTCAGCCCCCGCAAGCCGCTCGCCCGATAGCGGGCGAGGAAGCGCTGGATGTCGCGGGGCGTCGTCCCCAGGTCGGCGGACACGGCAGATTCTTCCGGGCCGTGAATCAGGGCTCGTTGAAGATGAGCAGCCCGCGCGCTGAATCCACCACATAGACATACCCGTCGCCCGGGACGCGCATTCCGATTGCGCCCTCGTAGACGAAGCCCAGCCGTTTCGGGTCGGTCTCACGATAGGTGTTGAAATAGGCAATCTCCTTGGGGTGTGTGGGATTGGCTACGTCGAACACGCGCACTCCCTCCTGGTACCAGGCGACGTACAGCCGGGTGCCCTTCAGGATCATGTTGTGGATGGAGGTGGTGGGGCGCAGCCGGCGCTCGGCGATGAGTTGGATGTGGGCCGGGTCCGTGACATCCAGCACGCGAAGGTGCGCGCCCTCCTGCTCACCGCCTTCGAACGCGATGGTGCGGCCCGCGAAGGTCCCCACCGCGCTGGCATGGCTGTATTGCCGGTTGTAGTGGTATCGACCCAGCTCCTTGACCTGCATGGGGTCGCCCGGGTCGGTGACCAGGAAGCCGATATCCGTGTGGTTGATGTAGAGGCGGCCCTCGTAGGCGAAGGCGTCATGCGGATAGCTGGTGACGAACTCCTCTGACGAGAAGGTGAAGCGGTTGAGCAGGACAGGGGCTTGGGGTGACGTGATGTCGAAGATGATCGTCTGCTGGGGCCGCAGCGCCATGGCATAGAGCCGGTTGCCCTCTACGAACAGGGTGTGCACGTCCAGGGGCGCGCCGCTGGGCACGCTGCGGAGGTAGGTCGGGTCCCCCGGATTCGAGATGTCATAGAGGATGACGCCGGAAGCGCGGGTGGCGATGTAGAGGACGTCGTCCTTGGCCCACGCGGCGTTCCAGTACCCATCGTCCGGCAGGGTAATGACTTTCTTCAGCACGGGGTGGCGGCGGTCGCTGACGTCGAAGACAGTCAAGCCACCCGAGGGCATGTAGTTCTTGAGCTGGATGGACACCACGTAGGCATGGTTCTTCGTGACGTAGACGTCCGCCGGAAAGCCAAGTCCGACAAAGGATTCGGAGACGAGGTTCAGGCCCCCGGAGGACTCGGCCTCACCGCGGCCCCAGGTCATGCGCTCCGAGTCGAACGTGCCCTTCTCCGCGAGCACGCCGTTGCTACAAAACGCATAGCAGCCGGTGATGTGGTTGGGCTCGGGAGCGTCGCAGCCCGCCAGCGCATACTTCGTGACCACACCCCGGGTCGTGGTGAAGATGTTCGCGAGGAACAGGCCCTGGTCATCGAACTGCTGCCGGGTGAGGGGGGTGAAATTCAGGGTTCCGGCGCCGCCATCCTCGGGGAGCAGGATGCCGGCGCCCCCCCAGGGGTACTCGCCGGAGGTCGAGCGCAGCTCCGTCTGGTAGATGCCGTGCCGTGCCGCCGTGCTGAGCGCCCCCAGGTTGCACCTCGACAGGTCGAAGAGGGCAGGGGTGTCGCAGTCAAGCGGGGTTCCGAGCGGGGGAGTGAACTTGCAGGAAGCGAAGACGCCGCGGTCAATCCAGTCGCCCTTCTCCTCAATGGGAGTGGAGGTGCCATCCCACCCCACGACAGGGGGCGTGCCGGCGTCCGGTGTCCCCTGGGGGTCGGCGCAGGCCGTCAGCAGCGTGGGGCAAGCAAGCAGCAGTGCCCCCAGACACCGGGGAAGAAAGGTCATTGATAGGCTCCCTTGCTGGCAGAGGTGGTCTCTGACTTGAGAGGAGCCCCGCAGGTCCGCCGTGATGCGCCGGGTTCCAGGATTGTGTCCTGGCGAGGTGTCACCGGGGGGGAGTATGAGCAACGCCCATGAGCAACGAGCGCACACCTTCCGAACCCGAAGTGATGGAGCCCACGTTCTGGCGGAAGAACGGCTGGACGGCCAAGGTCATCAAGAACGAGGAGGACGACGGCTGGGCCGTGGAGATCCGCAAGCAGGGGATCTCCGAGCCCGTCCTCATCAGCCCGTGGGTGATGGGCCGCGACAAGAAGAATCCCAAACCCTTCGACGCGACGGCGTTCGCGACCTTCGTGAAGACGGCCTCGGAGGTCCTGGATCGCTCCGCGCGACAGCGCGAGCAGGCCATGACCAAGAAGCTCTCCATCGCCTGGGAGGGCCGCTGGTACGAGGTCCGGCTCGAGATGGTGGCCGATGAGTATGAACCCCACGCGCTGCTCTCGGCCATCGACGACGCTGGCGCGACCGTCGCGAAACATCGCGTGTCGGCGAACTTCAAGTTCACCCGGGACGTCGCCAACGAGTGGGTGCGCGGCGGCTTCCGCGAGCCCTGAATCTTGCTGAATCGTTTCTTCACTTTCACGGCCCGGAAGAATCTGCCGTGTCCGCCGACCTGGGGACGACGCCCCGCGACATCCAGCGCTTCCTCGCCCGCCATCGGGCGAGCGGCTTGCGGGGGCTGAGGATTCAGTGGGCACCGGGCCGCACGCCGTTGATTCCCGAGGGGCTGGCGCCGTACCTCGGCAAACCGCAGTGGACGCACGACTGTATGACGGACGTAGGCCTCCAATGACGCCCCCTTGGGTGGAACCGCTTGCCGCACCGGGGGCAGCGCCAGGAATTGGCGTACCAGCCCAGGGCCGCGGAGCCGAAAAACCACGCCCAGACGACGACGCTGTTCCAGGTGCGTGAGGATGAGTGGGCCGTGAAGACCGCGGCGAGGACACAGCCAACGACGATGAAGGTGACGAAGGCAATCCACCTCCGGCGGTACTGCTTCCACTTCGCGGCGTAGGACTCCTCCGTCACGTGCGCCTCCTCGTCTCCAGGGCCCTAATGACAGTGCGGCGGATGCGTCTTGCCATGGACGTAGCTTGCCCATGCCGCCGGACGTCGGCCACATACCATCTGCTCCCCGCGTCCGCAGCAGGGTGCGCCACCGCGGACGAGCGTTCGCGGGCGTGGGCGGCGGCGCGACGCCTGCTTCCCGCATGGTTCCTTCACCGCGGCTTCGCGGTTCCATGCGACCGCCGCTGTCACTTCGACTTGCTCGGCGTGCCGCGCTTCGGTTGCGTGGTGTTCTTGGCGCCGCTCGCAGCGGCGGCCTCGAGCTCGCTTCTGTGCTTCTTTCCCCAATCGCAGAGCGCGCCCACGATTGGCCGCAAGCTCATGCCGAGCTTCGTCGCGGTGTAGACGACACGGGGAGGCACCTCGGCGAAGATCTCGCGGTGGACGATGCCGTGCTCCTCCAGCTCGCGCAGTGACTGCACGAGCATCTTCTGGCTGACGTCGGGGATGAGGCGACGCAGCTCCGAGAGACGCTTCGGGCCGTCGAACAGGAAGTAGAGCGCGAAGACCTTCCAGCGCCCGCCGATCACCCGCAGCGCGCGTTCTGCCGGGACGTGCGGTAGCTCCTTGATGATGGGCATGGTTACCTTTGGGTTCCTATGGAACCACGATGTTCGTAGTTGACCGAAGAGTCTCTAGCTACGAATCGAGTTGTACGCCATCAAGAGTCGGCAAGCCCATGTCGGGCTTGAAAGGACTCCCATGTCGATCGAGAAGACCCCCGTCGCCCTCATCACCGGAGCCAGCCGAGGCATCGGTCGGGCCACCGCGCTCACCCTCGCCGAGCGAGGTGTCGACGTCATCGTCACGTATGTGTCCGCCGAGAAGGAGGCGAACGACGTCGTCGAGAGCATTCGCGACAAGGGCCGCAAGGCCGTCGCGTTGCGGCTCGACCTCGCGATGACAGACACGTTCGATGCGTTTGTTGGCGACGTGAAGACACAGCTCATGCAGACGTGGTCACGCGAGCGTCTCGATTTTCTCGTGAACAACGGTGGCGCGGGTGGCCCGGTGTCCTTCGCCGAGACGACCGAGTCGACGTTCGACGCGCTCGTCGGCGTCCACTTCAAGGGCCCGTTCTTCCTCACGCAAAAGCTCCTGCCCGTGCTCGCCGACGGAGGCCGCATCGTGAACGTCTCGACGGGGTTGACGCGTTACACGATTCCGGGCGTCTCGGTCTACGCGGCGGTGAAGAGCGCGCTCGAAGCCGTCACGCGGGTGCTCGCCCTTGAGCTTGGGCCACGCCGCATCGCCGTGAACTCCGTGGCTCCTGGCGGCATCGTCACCGACTACGGCGGCGGGTTCATGCGCACCAACGAGCAGCTTCGGAAGGCAGTCGTCGCCGAGACGCCGCTCGGTCGTCTTGGAGAACCCGAGGACGTGGCCGACATCATCGCGTCGCTGCTCTCGCACGATACGCGATGGCTCACGGGCCAGCGCATCGAAGCCACCGGCGGCTATCGGCTCTGACCTTCATCGACCTCGTTACCTGCGCACATCTTGTCTTGTTCGAGGTCGCACCGGGAGGTCGCGGGGTTCGCACACCGCCAGCGCTTGAACGTTGGGGGGAGTCGAGCCGCACGCACGTGGCCCGCTATCCGGGAAGCCGCACGGCCGGGAGCTGGGGGCTGCGCGACGGACGCCTCGCTGGGAGCACGTCGATGAGGGATTGGGCCTCCGCCCATCCCACGCTCGGCAGGATGACGTGCGAACCCGCGACGTCGATGCGCACGTGCCCGATGCCATAGCCGCGCTCCAGCGGACCCTGACGTGCCTTGACGGACTGGATGCGCGCGCGCTGCACCACCGTCGTGCGGCGCCTCCAGAAACCCTGGCGCACCACCACCAGCGCGTCCGTGACGAGCCACCCCTGGAACCGCCAGTCGAACCACGCCCCCAGCCACTGCGCGGGCAGCAGGAGCCACGCCACCGCGCCCCACGCCCCCCAGAACCAGGTCGCGGGCGCCGCCACCAGCACGCTCAACCCCACCGCCCGGATGCGGGCACGCAGGAGCGCCTTGGGATGCGCTCGCTGGAGGGGCAGGGACCCCAGGGCGTCGGGCAGCTCCGGCACGAACTCCCGAAGCAACTCCGGCATGCGCGCCGTGGGCACCACCGGCACCAGGAGCTCCGCGCGGTCCGCTGCCTCCTGGCCGCCGCGGACACCCGCGGTCTCCACCTCCACCGACCCGAAGCCCAGCGTGCGACGCAGGAGCGGCTCATCCAGCACCACCTGCTGGATGCGCGCCCGCCGCACCGTCACCTGACGACGCGTGATGAGCCCACCCACCGCGCGCAGGTGCGTGCCCGTGTCCACCAGCCGGAAGCCGTGGAAGCGCAACACCGCCCGCACACCACTCACCAGCCACAGGCCGAGCAGCCCGATGAGCGCCGCCACCGTCGCGGCCAGCCAGCCCATGCCCGGCGCCGCCACCGCGTCCCAATGCGCTTCCATCCAGGGACGCAGCAGCTTCTGGAAGGTCTCGGTGATTTCATGCAGCGCGCCCAGCGCCACCGCGATCACTCCCACTCCCAGCGCGGTCGCGCCGTAGAGCAGCAGCCCTCCCAGGTGGGCCTCGGAGAGCACTCGCTCCTCCCGCGCGGGGTCGCCGGGCAGCGGCCCCGCCGTACCTGCCTCCCCGCGCACCGCCTGGAGCGCAAGGACCAACGCCTGTGCGTCCTCCGGCGTCAGGCCTCGCAGATGGCCGTCCGCCTTGCCTCCGGAGGCCGTCTCCACCTTCACCTCCACCAGCCCGAACAGCTTCGACATGAAGGGCTGAAGCACCTCCGTGTTCTGCACCCGCGCGGCCTCGATGAAGCGCGACGAGCGGGTGAAGACGCCAGAGCGGATCTCCAGCTGGGCGCCCACCACGCGGTAGCTCAGCGTGGCCACTTCATAGAGCCCGCCGGCGAGCAAGAG
The DNA here is from genome assembly GCF_009909145.1 of Corallococcus silvisoli. Lineage (NCBI taxonomy): Bacteria > Pseudomonadati > Myxococcota > Myxococcia > Myxococcales > Myxococcaceae > Corallococcus > Corallococcus silvisoli. The sequence continues at coordinate 386,611 of NZ_JAAAPJ010000009.1, read as the reverse complement.
CGCCGCGATGCCCGACATGAACACCCAGGCGAACCCCGGCGGGCCGTGCTCGCCAGCGAAGTACGCGGGCAGCAGCGCCCCCAGCATCAGGCGCCCGAGGCTCGCCGACAGTGGCACCAGCGCCGCGAGCGGTGCCTTCGAGCTGAGCCGCTTCCAGGGCACCTCCTGCGTGGCGGGCGGGGCCTCTGGCTCAGACGACATCGTCGGCCTCGCGCCGCACCAGTCGCTCGCGCAGGGCGTCCGCCGTCTCCCGTGTGAGGCCCGGAATCTCTCCGTCCGCGCCGCTGCCCGCCGCCGTGAAGATCTGCAGGCGCGCGAGCCCCAGTGAGCGCTCGATGGGGCCCTGGTGCACGTCCACATGCTGGATGCGGCCCGCCGGGATGGACACCACCTGCTGCAGGAGCACCCCGTGCGAGATGATCAGGTCGTGCTCGCGCAGCGCCCACCCCCAACGCTCATGCGCCCGCTGTGGATACCACGCCGTCAGCACGCTCAGCCCCAGTACCACCGCGCACGGCAGCAGGAACGGCCAGCGCTCGTTGCCCGCGAACGTCAACGCAAGCGCCACGGCGAGGGCCATCGCGCCATAGACCCCCATGCGCAGCAACGCCCGGATGCGGAACAACGTGAGCGCTCCACGTGGGAGGCGTTCCAGGGGCGGCAACGGGGCAGTCATCGCGTCTCCTCCAGGGGAGCCCCGAATCTACCCTCATCCGGCCTCTCCCGCTGGAACTCGGCTGTGCGACTGAACCCGTATTCAGAATTTTCAAGGGTGACGTCTCAGCGCGCGGCCCGGGGCTCAGGACGGCGCTGGCGCGGCCCCTGGCTCCTGGTCGAGCACCTGTCGGAGCTCCTCCACGCTGACGGCGAGGAGCACCGTGTCGCTCACGGATTGGACCAGGCGCGTGGGCACGTCGATGCGCGCCGCGCGGAAGTAATTCCAGTACGTCCCCAGCTCATCGGCGGATGCTGATTGAAGCTTCACGTGCAGCGCTTCGACCCGCCAGGACGCATCGTCAATCGTCAACGCCTCCACGGTCCCCAGGGTCTGTCCTCCCGAGGCCACGACCGTGCGCCCCTGGACGACGGCTTCCGAAAATCGCATGTGCCGCCTCCCTTCCACTCACAAGGATGGGGATGCTGTCAGCGGCGGGCTCTGGGTTTCCCGCGCCAGGGCGGGGCGGTCCTTCGCGTGCTCACCCTGCGGCACGTTCGTCAGGCGGATGAGCTTCAGGCGGGCGAGCAGCCGCATCACCTGCCATGTGGGATCCAGCTCGAAGCGTCGTGCCGCGAAGTCGGGGCTCGCCGGCCGGGCGTGGTGGTTGTTCTGGAACAGCTCGCCCATGCACAGCACGTCGAACGGCAGGGTGTTTCGGGAGTCGTCGCGGCTCGCGAAGTTGCGGTAGCCATACCGGTGGCCGCACCAGTTGACGATGGCGCCGTGCACCGGCCCCATCACGAGATGCAAGGGCATGAGCGCCCAATGCCAGGGACGCGTCGCGAAGCGCCGGTAGAACAGCGCGTAGGCGGCGCCGAAGGCGACGCGCATGGGCCAGCGACTGAAGAGGCGATCCACCGCGGGCCACTCCGGATGACCGCCGAGGAAGCGCTTTTCGGAGGGGATTCGCCGGGCGAGCAGGCCCGTGTAGCGGCGCGCGGTCTCGAGCATCATCCGCAGCGGGTTCTTCTGATGCGCGGGGGAATGCGGATCGCGTTCCGTGTCCGCGTACGCGTGGTGTTCCCGGTGCAGGATGGCGTAGGCGCGCGGGTCCAGATAGCTCGAGCCTTGAATCAAGGCGGTCGACAGGTGCATCGCCCGCTCGGTGCGCGGCCCCATCGTGAACATCCGGTGCGCGGCGTAGCGGTGCTGGAAGAGGCTCTGACTGAGGACGCTGAGGGACCAGTGCGCGGCGAAGAAGTAGGGAATCATGCAGGAAGGAACCTCCTCCATGTCAGCCCCTTGTCAGACGCCCGCCGAAAGGCCCATGGGACTTCTCCGGCCCGAGTGCAACGGCCGTGAGCCCCAGGGCTGCTTCGCACGGAGGCTCTTCCCCCCGTGCCTGCTTCGCTCGTGGGGCGAGGCGAGGACAGACACGCCCCCTGCCGGCCACGCTCAGACGTCGATGCCGTCGCGGCGAAGCTCGTCCGCCTGGGCCAGCTGTGCCTGCGTTCCCGGCGGTGGGGTGTACCAGCCCGGATCGCCTTCGCCGTCCAGCTTCGCGCGGACCTTGAGCAGCGTGAACATGCCGCCCATGGTGATGTCGTCGTAGGGGCCCTTGCCCCCCACCATGGGGATGGAGTTCGCGGGCACGGGCATGTGGTGCATGCCGCCCATGTCCCCCATGCCCGTCTGCCCCATCGTCATGTATCCCGGGAGCAGCGGGCGCACCTTCGCGTCCAGGCCGTCGGGCTTCACGCCGATCATGTTCGGCAGATCGTGGCCCATCTGGTTCATCACGTGGTGGGTCATGTGACAGTGCATGGCCCAGTCGCCAGGCTCGTCCGCGACGAACTCGATGGTGCGCGTGCTCCCGGTGGGCACCAGCACCGTCGTCTCCGGCCACTGCGCGTTGTCCGGGATGCGGCCTCCGTCCGTCTCGGTGATGCGGAACTGGAAGCCGTGCAGGTGGATGGGGTGGTGATCCATCGCGCTCAGGTTGCCGAACCGGATCCGCACCCGCTCGCCCTGGCGCACGACGAGCGGAGCCGTGCCGGGGAACGCCTTCGCGTTCATCGTCAGGATGTTGAAGTCCGTCATCTCGTTGGGGTCCGGGCGCCGCGCGCCCGGGTCGATGCGCCACTCGTGCAGCATGATGGCGAAGTCCCGGTCCACGCGCGGTCCCACCGGCTTGCGCGGGTGGATGATGAACATGCCCACCATGCCCAGCGCCATCTGCGTCATCTCGTCGTGGTGCGAGTGATACATGCACGTGCCGGACTGGCGCACCGTGAACTCGTAGCGGTACGTCTCCCCCGGCGCGATGGCCTTCTGGTTCAGGCCCCCCACGCCATCCATGCCGCTGGGGAGCAGGACGCCGTGCCAGTGCACCGTGGTGTGCGCGGGCAGCTTGTTGGTGACGTAGAAGCGGACGCGGTCGCCCTCCACCACCTCGATGGTGGGCCCATGCACGTGTCCGTTGTAGCCCCAGCACGTGGCCTTGAGGCCGGGCGCGAATTCGTGCTCCACCTCCTGCGCCACCAGGTGGAACACCTTCACGCCGCCCACGTCCCGCCAGGGCAGCTTCGCCCCGTTGGGCACGACGACGGGCCGGTAGTCGCGCCCCTCTCGTCCTGGCGGCAGGTGCGCCTGCTTCGCGCCAGGCGCGGCGGGTTGGGCCCGCGCGTCGCGGCCGTGCATCAGCAGGGCGCCTGTCGCCAGCGTGGCGCCCGTGCGCGCGAGCAGGCTCCGGCGCGTGAGGGCGGGAACGTCCGGGCCGGTTCGGGGCTCTTCGGACCGCGTGTCCTCGGGGGCGCCCTGGGGGTCGTCAGTGGTCGTGGTGTTCATGGGTGGGTTCCGGGGAAGGGGTGGGCGTGGGAGCTTCGGGGGTGCCCGTGGGCAGAGGGCCCGTGGGCAGGCGTCCGCCCACGAGGCGCTCCAGGTCGGCCCGCGCCATCCAGTAGTCGCGGACTGTTTCGAGGTAGGCCCTCCAGGCCTCCACCTGTTCGCGCCGTGCGAGGAGGAGCGCCGGGAGGCCGATCTGCATCGCGTTGTACTGGCGCTGGGACTCGTCGACGATGGTCGTGCGCAGCGGGAGCACGACCTTCTGGTAGCGCTCCGCCATGTTCCGGAGCGTCATCAGCCTCGCCCGGGTGGCGCGCACCTCCGAGCGGGCGTTGACGGACAGCTCGGTCAGCCGGTCCTCGCCCTGGCGGTACTGGGCTTCCAGCTTCGCGATGAGCGCCTGCCGCTGATCGAAGATGGGCAGCTCCAGCGACAGCGTGGGGCCAAAGAGGCGCGGCCCGTTCGCGTCGCGGTGCGTGTGCACGCCCACCTCCACGCGACCGAAGAAGCGCGTGCTGCGCGCCAGCTCCAGCGCGTTCCACAGGAGCGAGGCCTGCTTCCGGGCCGCGTCGATGTCCAGCCGCTGCCGGATGGCGAGCGTCTCCAGGTGCTCCAGCGAGGACTCGATGGTGGGGACCTCCGGCAGCTTCTCCACCAGCGTCCACTGGACCCTCGCGCCGAAGAGGCCCATCAGGCGGTTGAGGTGCTCACGGGCCTCGAACAGCGCCAGCTCGTCCTGCGCGAGCTCCAGCCGGGCCTGTTCCAGGGAGGCCTGCTCCGTGGCCAGGGCCAGCTCCGTGACGTTTCCCGCGGCGCGCTGCCGCGCGGAGAGGTCCGCCGCCGCGTCCGCGGCCTGGACCACCTCGCGGCGCAAGGCGACGAGCTGCTGGCGGGCCTGCACCTCCGTGAACGTCTGGCGGACCTCCGCCGTGGTGGCCAGCGCCTCATGCGCGACGCGCAGGGTGTCCGCGATGAACTGCTCCTTCGCCACCCGCTTGCGAAGCGGCAGCGTGAAGAGGTCCACGAAGCCTTGGACGATGGAGAACTCGGACTCGGTGACGCCCTCCGAGGACAGCGGGAAGCCGACACTCCCGCTGAAGGACGGGTTGGTCAGCAGCCCGGCCTGCACCATGTCCGCCTGGGACACGCCCAGCTCCTCGTACGTCCCCTGGAGCGACGGGTTGTTGAGCAGCGCGACCTCCACGGCACGGTCCGACGTGAGGTCGCTGCCCAGCAGGGCATCCAGGTGTTGTTGAACCTGGGCGTCCTCCGGCGTCCCCTGGTTCCAACGCGTCTTCAGGCCCGTCCGCTCCTCCACGAGTGCCGCCACTTCCAGGTGGCCGCGCTCCTTCTGGACGGAGGCGCAGCCCGCGAGGAGGAGAACGGTGAGAAGCCAGGAGGATTTCCAGTGCACACGAGACCTCGGAATGGGCATGCCTGTACGGGAGCCAGGACACCGGGCCCCCTTGAGCAAGGGCCGGGCCACCGCGCTGGGTGCCGCAACCCCACGGAATGACGGCGTCCGGCGGAGCACGCCTCCGCCCGGATCGCGATGGAGTGTGACCCCCCACATCACACTGTGATGCGCGGAGCAGGGGCCATGGCCGGGAAGCGCCCCACGCCCGGGACGAAGCGGCCCACCCGCGCCGCGTAGCGCTGGTACGCGCTCCCGTGCAGGCGCAGCAGGTGGTCCTCCTCCAGCCGCACCTGGAGCGACACCAGCAGCACGTAGTCGAGCCAGCCCATCACGGTCCAGGCGCTGGGCGTCGCGAGCACCAGGCCCGTCACGACGAGGAGCATCCCGCTGAAGATGGGGTTGCGCACGACGCCGAAGAGCCCGGCCGTCACCAGCTCCGTGCGCTCCGAGTCGATGCCGATGCGCCACGACGCGCCCATCTCCCCCTGGGCCCGCACCGTGACGGCGAACCCCACGACGACCCACGCCCAGCCGCTCCAGCGGAGCGCGTCCGGAACGCGCCACACCCCCAGCGCCTGCTCGCCGAGGGCCAGGTGCGCCGCGCTCCAGAGCACGGTGGCCAGCATGAACAGCGCCATGCCCACGCCGATGACGCGCTGGAGCGGCGGCCCCGAGCGGTGGAGCACCAGGGCGGGCCGGCCCGTGCGCCTGCGCAGGCGCACCGAGGGCAACACCATGGCGAAGAGCAGGAAGGCGAGGGTGGCGGCGGGCAGGGCCGGCCGGGTGAAGGTGACGACATCCATGGGGACCTCCAGAAGCGTTCCCCCTGGCTGACGCCCGGCCCCGCGCGCTCTTACACCCGCATTTTCAGGAGGGCGGGCACGCGCAGTCCACGCAGCCCTGCGCGCAGCAATGGCCACACAGCGCCACCAGCTGGCGTCCCAGCGCCTGCCGCGCGCGGTGCAGCCGCACGGCCGCGTTGTTGGCGGAGATGCCGGCCTCCTTCGCGTACTCCGCCACCGGGAGGCCCTCCAGGTCCACCCGCCGGAGGGCCTCCGCGTACTCCGGCTTGAGCGCGCCCGCGAGCCCCGCCACGCAGCCGCACACCGTGGCCTCCAGGCCTGGATCCTCCGCGGTGGACAGCGGCTGCTCCCGCGCCAGGGACTCCAGCGCGGAGGACTCGCGCTGGCCCTGGCGGTGGCGGTCCACCAGGGCGTTGCGCAGGAGCCGGTAGAACCAGGCCACCGCGCTCTGGTCCTCGCGCAGGGTGCCTCCCTGTTCCATGCCCTTCACGAAGGCGGCTTGCAGGACCTCGCGAGCCGCCTCCTGGCTCCCCACGCGCGGCGTGAGGAACGCGAGGAAGGCGTGGTGGTGGCGCAGCAGCGCGCCGAGCGCCTCGGAGGACAGGCTCATGCGCTGGCCTTTCGCGCCGCCCGGCGGGCCTGGAGGCGCTCCTGGAAGCCGTGCACCAGGGCGTAGAACGTGGGCAGCGCCAGCAGCGTGAACAGGGTGGAGGTGACGAGTCCGCCCACCATCACCACCGCCAGGGGGCGTTCAATCTCCGTCCCGTGAAGCGGCAGCACCAGCAGCGGCAGGAGGCCGAGGATGGCCGTGCCCGCCGTCATCAGCTTGGGACGCACCCGTCCGAGGCTCGCCTCACGCACGGCCTCCGCGAAGGGCTTGCCCCGGGCCATCAGGTCCTTGGTCTGCGCGACGAGCACCAGGCCGTTCTGCACCGCGATGCCGAACAGGCCGATGAGGCCCACCAGGCTGGAGACGTTCCAGGTCTCGCCCGCGAGCAGCAGCGCGAGGATGCCGCCCACGAACGCGTCTGGCAGCGTGGCCAGGATGACCAGCGCCTCCGCCACCGAACCCAGCGCGAGGTACAGCAGGATGAACACCGCCAGCAGCGCCACGGCGATGGCCGCCGTCAGCGACTGCGCCGCGCGCTCCTGGCTCTCCACCTTGCCGCCCACGTCCACGAAGTAGCCCGTGGGCAGCTTCAGCCCCTGGGCCAGGGACTCGCGCACCTCCGCCGCCGTGCTGCCCAGGTCGCGCCCGGACACCCCGGCCTCCACCGCGATGCGCCGGCTGCCCGCCTCGCGCCGCACGCTCCCCGCGCCGGAGGTCTCTTCAATCGTGGCCAGCTGGCTCAACGGGATGCGCGTGCCGTCGTGGCCGTCCACCAGCAGGTTGCGCAGGGCGTTCACGTCGCCCCGGCGATGGTCCGCCAGGCGCAGCACCAGGTCGTAGCGGCGCTGGCCCCGCCAGATCTGCGCGGCCTCCTCGCCCACGAGCCCCACGCGGATGGCCCGGATGACGTCCCCGGGCGTCAGGCCCACCCTGGCCACCGCGGCGCGGTTCACCGCGATGCGCAGCTGGGGGAGGCCGCTCAACTTCTCCACCCGCAGGTCCTCCACGCCGTCCACCTTGGCCATCACGGCGCGCGCCTGCTCCGCGAGGTGTGCCAGCGTCTCCAGGTCCGGCCCGAAGATGCGCACGGACAGGTCGGCGGGGCTGCCCCCCAGGCCCTCGTCGATGCGCATGCCCAGCGGCGTGGTGAAGAGCGCCGACACGCCGGGCACCTTCTCCACCGCTTCGCGCATCCGCTTCTCCAGCGCCTCGCGGTCCCCGGGCGCGTCCTTCTTGAGGACCACCAGCACGTCGGAGAGCGTGTGGGGCATCGGGTCCTCGGTGCGCTCGGCGCGGCCGGTGCGGCGCACCACGTCGTCCACCTCCGGGAACTCGCGCAGCACGTCCTCCACGCGGTGGTTGAGCCGGTCCACCTCGTCCAGGGACGCCTCCGGCGGCAGCACCGTCTGGATGAGGAACGCGCCCTCGTCCAGGCGGGGCATGAAGTCGCTGCCCACCATGAAGGCCAGCCCCAGCGCGGGCACGGTGATGGCCAGCGCCACCACGCGCACCAGCCCCGCGTGGCGCATGCACTTCTCCAGCAGCGGCGCGTAGGCGGCCTTCACCTTGCGGATGAGCCACACGTCCTCGGGGGCATCCTCGCGGGGGGCGCGCAGCAGGAGCCCCGACACCACCGGCACCAGCGTGAGCGCCAGGGCGAGCGACGCGGCCAGACACGCCACCACCGCCGCGGCGAGCGGCTGATACATGCGGCCCTCGATGCCCGTCATCGCGAACAGCGGGATGAAGACCGCCACCACGATGAGCGTGGCGAAGGCGATGGGCCTGCCCACCTCCATCGCCGCGGCCAGCGCCTCGTCGCGCACCGAGCGGCGCCCCCGGCCCTCGCGCAGGTCGTGGATGACGTTCTCCACGACGATGATGGCCGCGTCCACCAGCAGGCCCACCGCGATGGCCAGCCCTCCCAGCGTCATCGTGTTCAACCCGACGCCCGCCGCCTTCAACAGCAACCCCGCCAGCGCCAGCGACAGGGGCAGGGTGAGCGTGACGATGAGCGCCGCGCGCCAGTCCCCCAGCATCAGGAAGAGCACGCCCACCACCAGGAACGCGCCCAGCAGGATGGCGCGGCCCACGCCTCCCAGCGCGGAGCCCACGAGCTCCGACTGATCGTAGACGACGCGCAGCTCCACCCCCGGCGGCAGCGAGCGGCGCAGCTCGTCGATGGCCGCGCGCACGCCCGCGGCCACCCGCACCGTGTCCGCGCCGAATTGCTTGCTCACGCGGCAGCTCACCACCTCGCCCTTCAGCCGGTGCGCCAGGCCCCGCCGCAGCGCGGGGGCCTCGCGCACGTCCGCCACGTCCCCCAGCAGCACGGGCGTGCCGTCCCGCAGCGCGACCACGGTGTTGTTCAGGTCCTCCACCGTCTCCGCCCGGCCCACCGCGCGCACCGTCCACTCCATGGCCCCCTGCACCACGAAGCCTCCGGACGCGTTGAGGCTCGCGCCCTCCAGGCCGTGCTGCACCTCGTCCAGGGTGATGCCGCGCGCCACCAGCTGATCCGGATCCAGCAGCACCTGGAACTGGCGCAGGTAGCCGCCCAGCCGCTCCACGCCCGCGACGCCGGGCACCGCGAGCAGCCGGTTCTTGATGTCGAACTCCGCCAGGTCGCGCAGCGCCATCAGGTCCGCGCTGCCGGGCTCCGCCTCCAGCGTGAACTCGAAGACTTCGTTGAGCCGGCCCGTGAGGCTGGAGACGAGCGGCGCGTCGGTGCCGGGCGGCAGCTCCGCCTGCGCCTGCGCCACGCGCTCCACCACGTACTGGCGGCTGCGGAAGTAGTCCGCGTCCGGTTCGAACTCCACCGTCACCTGGGTCACGCCCAGCTGCGAGGTGGAGCGGATGCGGCGCACCTGCGGCAGGCCCGCCAGCGTCACCTCCATGGGGATGGCCACCGCCGTCTCCAGCTCCTCGGCGCCCATGGCCGGGTTCTGCACGATGACGTTGAAGATGGGCGCGGACAGGTCCGGGAACACGTCCTGTCGCAGGTTCTTGAGGGCCACCAGTCCGAAGGCCGCCAGCGCCAGGACCAGGAGGACGGTGAGTCCCGGCCGGGCGAAGGAGGCGCTCAGGATGCGCCCTGGGAGCGTCGCGCGAGGTTCAGTGGCCATGTTCATCACCTCCGCCCTTGGACTTCTCCACCTCGGCCTTGAGCAGGAACGCTCCCTCCACGACCACCTGCTCGCCGACGGCGAGCCCCGACAGCACCTCCACCTGTGTTCCCAGGCTGCGGCCCCGGCCCACCTCACGCTGTTCGAAGACGCCCACCTCCGGCGTGGGCAGGAAGGCCACCCAGCCGTTCTCCATCCGCTGGAGCGCGGCCGCGGGCACGGCGGTGAGCGTGGCGCCCGGCTCGCCCAGCGGCACGGACGCGGTCGCGGACATGCCCGGCCGCAGGAGCCCCTTGCCGTTGTCCAGCTCCAGCCGGACGGGGATGGTGCGGCTGCGGGGATCCACTCGCTGCCCCACGTGGCCCACCTTCGCCGCGAACTCCTGGCCCGGGTACGCGGCGAAGGTGACGCGCGCCTCGGTGCCCGGCTTCAGCCGCACCGCGTCCCGTTCAAAGGCGTGGACGATGAGCCACAGCGACGACAGGTCTCCGATGCGGAAGAGCGGCTGCGAGGGATCCGCCATCTGCCCGAGCCGCGCCGCGCGCTCCACGACGGTGCCGTCGATGGGCGCCTTGAGCACGAAGCCCGACGTGCCGTCGCCTCCGGCGCTCCCGCCGCCCAGCGACACCAGGGCGGCCTTCGCGGCGGCGACCTCCGCTTCCGCCGCGGCGGCCTCCGCGTCCGCGGCCTGCACGTCCTTGCGCGCGACGATGCGCTCCTCGGCCAGGGTGCGCTTGCGTTCCGCGGCCTGTCGCGCTGCGGTGGCGCGAGCCTGGGTGGCCTGGAGATCCGCGCGGGCGCGCCCCAGCTCCGGACTCTGGAGCTCCGCCAGCCGCTGGCCCTGCTTCACCGCCTGTCCGGTGGTGACGGCGACCGCGGCCACGCGCGCGGAGACCGGCGAGGACACCTCCGCGTAGGCGTCCTCGCTGAAGGTCAGCTCCCCCAGCGCGGTGACGCTCTCCCCTCCGGGACGGGCCTCCACCTTCGCGGTGGTGACGCGCAGGTCCCGCAGCATTTCCTGGGAGACGTGCACGTGGACCGCGTCTCCGGATTCGTCATGGGGTTTCTCCGGGGCCGCCTTGTCGTGGCCGTCCTCGCGCGCGTCGGCGTGTTCCGCCTGGGAGGACTTGCAGGCGGTGAGGCTCAGCAGGGTGGCGAGCAGCAGCAAGGTGGGCTTCATGGCAGGACTCCGGTTTCCACTTCGAGCTGCACTCGGGAGAGGGCCGCGCGCAGGAGGCCGTCGAGCCACGCGGCCCGCGCCTCCAGGGTGTCGCGGCGGATGAGGAGGAACGCGGCGAGGTCCATCTCGCCGGCGTCGTAGGAGCGCTGGGCCAGGGACGCGTTGTCGTCCAGGAGCGGGAGGATCTCCTCCAGCGCCTTCAATGCATCCTGGCTCGCGCCGTGGCGTTCGCTCGCGGCGCGCTGCTGGGCCTCCGCGAGGACGCGCGCGGCCTTGAGTTCATTCTCGGCTCGGCTCAGGTCCGCGTCGCCCGTGATGCGCGCCTCCTGGCCGCGTGAGAAGACGGGCAGGGGCACGCTGAGCGTCCCCAGCACCACCGTCTCATCCGCCTCCTTCTGGTAGCGCACGCCCACGGAGACGTCGGGCAGCACCAGGCGCCTGCCCAGCGTCGCGGTGGCCTTCGCCTGGACCTGCTCCTGCGCCAGGGCCGCGAGGTCCGCGCGGTCCTCCAGTCGAGCCTGGGACACCCGCGGAGGGGCCAGGGCCAGGGCCCGCAGGTCGTCATCGAACTCGCGCGTCGCCCCGGGGACGAAGCCCATCCGTCCCCCCAGCTCCGCCAGCAGGGCGTTGAGCTCACCCTGGGCCACCTGGGCCTCCGCGCGCGCCCGGGCCCAGGCCACCTTCGCGACGTTGACGTCCACCACCGGCACGTCTCCGGCGTCGAAGCGTCGCTCCGTGGCCTGGACGGTGCGGGACGCCGCGTCCGCGGCGGCGCTCACCAGCTTCAGCCGCTCACGGGCGTGCAGCATGCGCAGGTAGGCGCCGGCCACGTCTCCCAGCAGGAGTCGTTCGGCGTCGCGCAGCCGGGCCTCCTCCATCGAGAGCCCGGCGCGCGCCGCCTCCCGGCGAAGGCCCTGCTTTCCCCCCAGCTCGAAGGGCTGCGACAGCCCCACCGCGACGTCCCAGCCGGGATCGCCGTTGGAGAGCAGTCGTGGCCCGGTCTGGAAGTCGAGCTGGGGGTTGTTGCGAAGCAGCGGCGCGGCGCCCGCCACCGGCCCCTGGGCGGCGCGGACGCGAGCCCGAGCCTCCACGAGCGCGGGCGCGGACTGTCGCGCCAGGGTGAGGGCATCCTGAAGGGTGATGCGGGAGGAAGCCGCGCCGCCAGGGCGCGGACAGAGCAGGGCGACGGCCAGCCCCAAGGCTGCCGTCGTTGAACGGATGGGCACGGAAGGAAGACCTCTTGGAAGGCGGGCCACGCACGCCAGCGCGCCCGGGCGGAAAGCCGGGCACACCGGTGGCGGGGCGCGTGCGAACGGACTGCGGACGCGGGCCTACGCGAGAGGCGCTATCGGGACGTGCAGGATGTCATCCGCGTCAGCGGACGACGGCTCGTGGGTTTCGAGCGAGATGCGCGGGGCCCGGAGCGGAGCGCTCACGAGCCCCGGGAGAGGCACCGCGACGGCCAGGGGCCGCACGTGGGTGCAGCAGACGCAGTCCGCGCAGGTGGGCGCGCACTGGCCCCGGGCGTCGTCATCCGAACAGCCCGTCAGGCACGTCTCCGCCGCCACTGGCCCGAGGGCATGCGCGAGCCCGCCCCCGAGCGGAGCGAGCACCAGCAGACAGAGGATGAGCCAGAAGCGGAGCACCGGGGCGGTCTTCTAGCACGCTCCGGTGGTTCCGTGCACGTGGTCGCGGGGGAGGCGGCGCGGCGAGCGCTGCTCAGCCGCCAATGCCCTTGCGCAGCCGGTTCCAGTCGAAGTTGGCGGCCGGGTCGTCCTTGCGGCCCTTGGGGACGGCCACGTCCTTGTGTCCGACAATGTTGTTCGCCGGAACCTTGTACTCCTGCTTCAGGTAGCCCACGAGCTGGGTCAGCGACTTGTACTGGGCGTCGGTGAAGGCCGTCTTGCCGCTGCCGTCGTTGACGATCTCGATGCCGATGGAGCGCGCGTTCACGTCCGTGGGGACGCCGTGCAGCTCCGCCTTGCCCGCGTGCCAGGCGCGCTTCGTGTCGCCCACCAGTTGATAGATCTTCCCGTCGCGGTCCAGCACGTAGTGCGCGGACACCTGGCTGTCCGGGTTGCGCAGCCAGGCCACGTCGCCGGAGCCATTGTTGGAGCCGGTGTGGTGCAGGACGATGGTGTCGATGTCCGCGCCGTTGCGCGAGTCGCTGTTGGGCGACGGCGCGCTGATGACCGCGGGCTTGGTGAACTTCCCGGGCTGGGTGGGCGTCGTCGGCGTGGACACCTTCGTGAGCGCCTTCTTCAGCGCCGCCGCCGTCTGGTCCCCGTAATAGCCCGTGGCCTGCACGCCCTGGGCGGTCTGGAACTTCTTCACCGCCGCCTCGGTCGCCGGTCCGAAGGTGCCCGGCCCCGAGTTCATCTGCGCCTGCGTCAGGTATCCCAGCTTCACCAGCCCCTGCTGGAGCTGCTTCACCTTGGGCCCCGAATCCCCCTTCCCCAACCCGGCCGGCGGCGCCGTGACGGCGGTGGCCGTGGCGGCCACGCTCGCGGTGGCGGTGGAGGTGACGCGGGAGGAGGAAGCGCGGATGGTCATGGTGAAAAATCCCAGGAAGATTGGAAAGACGTTGCTTTCGCGATTATCGCCGGGATTGTCAGCGAAGTTGTGTGCCGACTCGGAGCCGATTCTGAAACGAAACCGCCCCGACGCCCGGTGCTGTCACCGGACCTCGGGGCGGGCCACCGGAGCCGGTGGTGGGCTGCCCGTTTCGGCCTTCGGCTACTGGAAGAAGGCCGGCGGGAATGCGTTCGGAGGCTCGGTGTCGACGAAGGTCTTGTCGTCGAGCGCCACGGGCTCGGCGGTGTCGTTGGTCTGGGTGTCGATGAGGTCCCGCACGAAGGTGGTGAATTCGATGCCGGTGGGGCCGGCGTCCGGGCCGGCGTCCGGGGTGCCGGAGTCCGGGAGGTCGCTGCCATCTGGCTTGTTGTCGTCGGCGCCGCACCCGGTGTAGGCCACGCCGGCGCCGAGGACGAGGATGCAGGCCATTGCTCTCAGGTGGCGCATGGCATCACGTCCCGTTGCCGTTGGCGCCCGCGTTGGGGGTCGTCAGGTAGGGGAAGACGGCGTCGAACTGCGACGCGTCCTGGAGCACGGCGTCGGTGAACGCGACGTTGCGGGACGGGGCCTGGGTGTCGTTGGCCAGCAGGTAGCCCATGGCCACGCGCAGCTCGATGTCCACGACGTCGTCGCCGGGGCGGCGGCCGTTGGGGAAGCCCGCGGGGTCGCAGCCGGCCAGGGTGGTGTCCAGCTTGCCGTTGAGGAAGCAGCCTGCGGCGCCCAGGTTGTTCTGGTTCGCCTTGGGGGTGGCCGGCAGCGCCATGTTCAGGCGCTGCATCTCCGCCGTGGAGCCGTTGGCGTTGACGCCGGTGACGCCGGTGAGGAACGCCGCCACCAGATCCGCGCGCGGGAAGACGGTGGGCGCCTTCGTGCCGAAGAGGGTCTCCAGCAGGGCGGGCAGCGTGGGGTTCGTCACATAGGTCGCGAACTGGGCGTCGTCCTTGGGCTGGCTGGTGTTGAACTTGTCCTTGTCCGGCAGGCCGATGATGAGCTCATTCACCAGCGGCATGCCCAGGCGGCTGACCTGCTGCCACGCGCCGCCCTCACGCGCGGGATTCGCGAACGTGGGCGTGGGGTTGATGGCGCGCGCCTGACGCACGCTGGCGGTGGTCCACGCGCCGATGATGTCCTGGCTGGTGCCCTTGAGGCAGGCGATGGGCACTTCCAGGGCCAGGGTGGTGATGTTGTTATGCGCCAGCGGATTCGGGACCGCGTCTCGCTTGGCAGGGTCGGTGATGATGGCCGCGGGCGCGTTCACCAGGTCGAAGATCGGCCCCAGGTTGACCGCGAAGGGCTCCTTGCGCTGGCCGACGAACACCTTGCCCGGCGTGGGGCAGTCCGGGATGTTCACCGTGTAGATGTGCTCCTTGACGTAGGCCTCGTACGCGGCCAGGTCACCCAACGACTTGGTACCGATGTAGTCGGTGGGCTTGAGGAAGGTGGTCGAGCCGCCCGCCGCGTTGGTCACGTTCTTGGCGGTGCCGGTGCGGCGGTTGCCGCGGATCACCTTGAGCGTGAAGGACTCCTTCACGTTCAGGTTGGCCTGGTTCGCGGTGGTGATGGGACCCACGTTGAAGAGCGGCACGGGGACCGACTTCGCGTCCGCGCCGGTGCCGATGGTCAGCGCCGCGCCCTTGTCGGAGTTGGCCAGCGTGTTGGTGAAGCGGAACTGGAAGGTGAGGTCCTCCTGTGCGTCACCGGTGTTGTCGATGTGGATCTCGTACAGCGCCTCCGGATCCATCGTGAAGAAGTTCGGACCGCCATACCGCTCCTGGAACGGCATGTAGTCGGCGATCATCGTCACGAAGTCCGCGCGGCCCGCTTCGTAGCTGCGGAACAAGTAGAGGTCGGTCCCGTCGACCTTGGGGGACTGGGTGATGAAGGGCGCTTCCCGGTGGCTGGACGCGATCGCCCCGGTAGCACCCAGCGTCGTCGCGATGGTGAGAACCGCCGCGAGTTTCTTTGCTCTCATGTGAGGCTCCTCCTGCTTTGGTGGAAGCTGCGGAGTGACGTCCCGGAGTCGTGCGGGCGCAGGACATACAACCGCGCACTGCATTTACGGGGATGGAGTTCGAGCGGATTTCCCAGAGTGGACGAATCCGTTATCCCAGCGGCGCGCGCCGTCAGGTGAGAGACATTGCGACGCCGAAAGCGCGCTCCGCGAACCAAGCGCACGCCACCAGGGCGATCACCGCGGAGCCGCCCACGAGCAATGCCCTGCGGTACACAGGTGTCCCGCGCAGGACGAATGCGAACGGCAGGAACACGGCCACGCACGCGAGCTGCCCCAGCTCCACGCCCACGTTGAATCCAAACAGTGTGACGGCGAGGCTACCGGCGGGCAGCTCCAGGTCCGCCAGCACGGACGCGAAGCCAAAGCCGTGGAGCAAGCCCAGCGCGAACGCCGCCAGCCACCGGGTGCGGTCCATCAGCGGAAAGACATTGTTGAGCGCGGCGACGACGACGCTGGCGGCGATGGCGGACTCCACCAGTCGTGATGGCAACGACACCCAGCCCAGGGACGCGGCGCTGAGCGTCAGGGAATGCGCGAGCGTAAAGGCAGACACCACCTTCACCACGTCCTTCACCGCCGCGCCGAAGTCTCCGACTGGAACCCAACGCCCCGTCGCACGGTCGCGCCGCAGGACGGACGGCAGCAGCAGCGCCAGGAGGAAGAGCAGGTGATCGATGCCCGCCCAGATGTGTTCGATGCCGGAGTGCACCATCTGACCGAAGCGCCTCCAGGGAGACAGCCCTTCCAAGGACACCTGGGCGGTGTGGCGCGAGGCGGAGAGGACCAGGGGTTCGCCGGCGCCGTCGCTGCCCACCCGCACGATGCCCCGGTGCTGCGGGTCGCGGTCGAAGAGCAGCGAGTAGTCCACGTCCAGCGCGCGCGGCGCGACCGGGCACGCGGAGGTGAAGTCGATGACGGCGTAGGCTCCGTCGGAGTGACGCACCACTCGCAGCGCGGCGGCGGGGGACAGCGGGCACGGGGCGCCCTCCGCGGACAGCTTCAGCCGGGCGAGCGCGTAGCCCGAGACGTCCGCCTGCCGCGCGCCCAGCTCGGCCCAGGTGATGGCGCCGTCGCCATCCGCGTCCAGGACCAAGACTTCTTCCAGGTCGCGCAGGGCCACGTCCCAGCGCCCGGTGAAGCCCTCGCCTGCGCGGTCCAGGTGCAGGTAGCTGTCGCTCGGCTTGTGGGCCAGCGCGACGACGGGGAGGAGGAGCAGCGCCAGGGACAGGGCCTTCATGGGGTGGCCTTTCGCACGCGCTCCGCGAGCGCCAGCGGGCCGGGGTCGTCCGCGCCGCTGGCTTCCAGGAACTTCAAGACGGGGAGGGCGGCGTCGGGCGAGTGGTGGGCGAGCGCGGCCTCCAGGAGGATGCGCGCGTCCCACGGCTCGTGTTGGACCTCCCAGTTCGCCTGGGCCAGCTTCAGCGCCTTCGCGGCGTCCTTCTCGACGTGGAGGGCGAAGCGCGCCTCCTCGCGGGCATGCAGGGCGTCACCGCGCAGGTGGCTGGCCGCGTGGCGCGAAGCCAGCTCGGCGGTGAGCGCGGGGGCTTCCGGCGTGCCCAGGGCCACCTCCGCGAGCACTCGCCGCAAGAGCTGGTTGTCGTCCTGGCCGTGGTCCTTCGTGAGCGCGATGACGTCGCGCGGACGGCCCAGGTCCAGCAGCAGGTCCGCGTAGGCGGCGCGCGTGTACGCGTCTGCGGGGTCCATCGCCAGCACGCGGGCGTAGAGCTTCGTGGCGCGCTCGGTGTCCCCCGCGCGCGCGGCGGCCTCGGCCAGCGTGGACAGCGCCCAGGCCTGTTCGCCCACGCCATGGGCGCCCCGGGCCAGCGCGGCGGACAGCAGCGCGTACGCCTCCCGGGAGCGTCCCGCCAGGCTCTTCACCTGCGCCTGGCACACCGCCCCGGCCACCGGGCCCGCCAGCGGGGCCAGCGCCGCGCAGCTGTTCAAGGCCTCCGAGTGTTCGCCTCGCACGCCCAGGACGACCGCGCGCGTGAGCCATGCCTGCGGATCCTCGGGGGCCTCGCGCACCAGGGCCTCCAGATCGACCAGGGCGGCGGGGAACTCATGGCGGCCCTGGAGGATGGTGGCGCGCAGCAGGCGCACGCCCGTGGGCGGAGTGGCCGCGTCCCACCACGGCGCGAGCGCCGCCTGCGCCCGGCCCAGGTAGCGGGGGTCCCCGGAGGCACGTCCCTCCTCGATGTCCAGCCGCGCCAGCCGCAGCGCCAGGTCCAGTTGATCCGCGCGGGAGGCCAGCGCCCTGCGCAGCGCGGCGCGCTCGCGGGCCTTCGCATCCGTCGCCGTCGCCGGGACGTGCTCCAGCACCGTGTCGCGGGATGCCGGGGTGAACGGCACCCGCTCCGACGCGGGCGTCTGGCCACAGCCCGCGAGGCCCAGCGACAGCGTCAGGGCCAGGTGACGCACGAGGCGCGGAGCGCCGCGCGGCGAAGGGGATGGCGCAAGCATGCGTGAAGAGCCTTACGGAAGCCCTGCACGCTTGGATGTCACCCGTTGGGGCAGCGTGTCGCGCGGTGAACGTCAGGTGCCGGTAGCGCGGCGGGGCGTGTCCATCCAGGCCCCCGCGTCACCGCGCACCAACCCGTAGGGGTCGAGCGGATCACCGCCCAGCCCCTCCAGCGCCACCAGGGTGCCCAGCTGCATGCGCCGCGCGTGCTCCAGCAGGAGGCGCGTCACCACGTGATCCTCCAGCGCGTGGCCGGTGGAGTCGAACACCGTGTTGCGCTGGCGCCAGCCCAGGAACTCCTCTGGCTGCTGCACCACGGTGGCCAGGTCCGGGCCAATCTGATCCGGGTGGAGTTGCTGGCACTCGCCCTCCAGGCGCGCCTGGGCGGGAAAGTCCGGGCACACCAGGCTGCGGCGCAGGAGCGCCAGCGGCAGCTCCGTCTTGCCCGGCTGATCCGCGCCCACCGCGTTCACGTGCGCGTGCGCCTGGAGCGAGTGGCCAGAGATGACGGGCCCCGCGCCAGGCGCCACGGTGGTCGCGGTGCAGAGGATGTCCGCGCGCGCCTCCAGGTCCGGGAGCAGCGTGGGACGCACGTCCAGGTCCAGGAACGCCACGCGCCGCACGAAGGAGCGCGCCGCGTCCGGATCCACGTCGTGCACCAACACCTGCTCCAGGCGGAACACGCGGCTGAGCGCGTGCAACTGCGAGACGGCCTGCGCGCCGCAGCCCACCAGCCCCACCACGCGGCTGTCCGGCGAGGCAAGGCAGCGGCTGGCCACCGCCGACGCGGCCCCGGTGCGCAGCGCCGTGGCGAGCACGCCGTCCATCACCGCCAGCAGGTGGCCGGTGCGCACGTCGTAGACGCTGTGGCTCGCGACGACCGTGGGCAGCCCCGCGTCCACCCGGTTGGCGGGCAGGGAGCCTGTCACCTTCAAGGTCAGCGTCTCGCCGCGCCGCACTGCGGGCATCCAGCCGAGCATCCCCACCGGCCGCGACTCGCTCGCCGACGCGAAGCCCTCGCGCCGGGGCACCTGGAGGACGGAGTCGTCCAGCTCCCGGAGCGCCTGGGTCAGCGCCTGGATGAGCTCATCCATCAAGACGTTCAGACCCACGCCCTCCACGAGGGCGCGCAATTCGGCTGGACCAAGGAGGAGCGTGCGAGGAACCGGGGGCGTCATGCGCGCGGAGTCTACGCTCCTGACAGGAATTGCAACGGACCCGTTTTGAGCCTGAATTCCTGTCACGCTGTGTCTTTTGAATACAGGTGCAGGGAACAACGTGTCTCGGGGGCCGTGTTGCATGCCAGCGCTCGACATCGGGTGGGCCCGGGCAGCCTCGGAGTCCGGCTCACCCCCCTTGAGCCGCTCCACCTCAACGCCCGAGTGACTCCCGCCTTGCAGCCCTCCGCTCCCAAGACGACCGCGCTCACGCCCATCTCCGACGCGACCTCCCACCACCGCCTCGCCGCCGCGCCGGACGCGCCCCGAGCGCGCATCCTCCTGGTGGATGACCTGCCGGCGAACCTGCTCGCCCTGGAGGCCATCCTGGAGCCGCTCGGCCAGCAGGTGGTGTCGGCGCGCTCAGGGGACGAAGCGCTCAAGGCGCTGCTGCTGGACGAGTACGCCTGCGTGCTGATGGATGTGCAGATGCCAGGGCTGGACGGACTGGAGACGGCGCGGCTGGTGCGCGCGCGCGAGCGCACGAGGCACCTGCCCATCCTCTTCATCACCGCGCTCAGCCGCGAGGCGGCCTACGTCACCCGGGGCTACGAATCCGGCGCGGTGGACTACCTGCTCAAGCCCGTGGACCCGGACATCCTGCGCGCCAAGGTGTCGGTGTTCGTGGAGCTGTACCTGCGCGGTGAGAAGCTGCGGGCCCAGGCGCTGGAGCTGGCGGAGCGCCACCGCATGGAGGAGGAGCTCATGCGCGCCGCGGAGCTGGAGCAGCAGCTGGTGGGAATCGTGGGGCACGACATCCGCACCCCGCTGGCGGCCATCCTCACCACGGCGACCACCCAGCTGTCGCGCGAGTCGCTGCCGGACGGACAGCGCAAGGCGTTCGAGCGCGTGGCGAGGGGCGGCGAGCGCATCCACCGCATCGTGGATCAGCTGCTGGACTTCACCCGCGCCCGCCTGGGCGGAGGCATCCCGGTGGTGCCGGGCGCGGGCGACCTCAACGAGCTGTGCCGCAAGGTGACGGACGAGCTGCGCGCGGCGCGCCCGGAGCGCTCCATCCTCTGCGAGTTCGCCCACGACAGCCTCCCGGGCGTGTGGGACCTGGACCGGCTGGCGCAGGTGCTGGCCAACCTCCTGGACAACGCGCTCAAGTACAGCCCCGGGGACACGCCCGTGCGCCTGCGCACCTCCGAGCAGGGCGTGGACACCGTCCATGTGGAGATCCACAACGCCGGGGCCCCCATCCCCGCGCGGCTGCTGCCCGCGCTCTTCCAGCCCTTCCGCCACGGGGACGGCCCGGGCCGCCGCGAGAGCCTGGGCCTGGGCCTCTACATCGCGCACAGCATCGTGACGGCCCACGGAGGGACCCTCCGGGTGGAGTCCACCCCAGAGACGGGCACCTGCTTCTTCCTTTGCCTGCCGCGTCAGGCGCTGGGAGAGGTGCGCTCGCGCGCCACCGCGCCCCTGACGGCCTGAAACAAGAGGGCTGTCGCGTCATGTAGGCAAATCGTTGCAGTGCTGGCTGATTCCTTCAGTTAAAGCCATACAACTATCCACCTGTATCAAAACGTCTCATTAGATGAGGCATACGTGTGGACGATTTGCTACAATGCCAGACGTCCGGGAGGCGATCCGTCCGGACTCAAATAGTGTCCGCTATGGGGAGGGTGCGCGACAATGAACGACAGCTCGACGTGGATTCCCGTGGATGGGAGCGACCCGATGAGGGCGTGGATCCGCCGTCCAGCGTCAGGCAGTGGTCCAGGCCTGCTGCTGTTGATGGTGGAAGCCTTCGAGGGCAACGCTCACCTGAAGCTGATGGCCGAGCGCTTCAGTGAGGAGGGCTACGTGGTGGTGGTGCCGGACCTCGCGTCGCGGGGGGAGCCGGAGGAGGTGGACCTGAAGCCGGTGGTGGCCTGGGCGCGGGCGCTTCCGGAGGTGGTCGGGCTCAAGGGGCACAAGCAGGTGGGGGCGCTGGGCTTCGGTCTGGGCGGCACGCTGGCCGCGCAGCTGGCGGCGCACGGTCACGTCGATTGCGCGGTGGCCTACTGCGCGCCGGGGATGGAGGACGTGCTGGCGCAGGCCGGGGAGGACGCGGCGCCCATCGCGCTCAACTTCGCGGAGTGGGATGGCTTCGTGCCCCCGTCCGCGGTGGCGCGCGTGAAGCAGCACCTCCACGCGGATGTGGAGCTGTACATGTATCCGGGCGTCCGCCATGGGTTCTTCCGCGAGGGTTCGCCGGCCTACCACCGGCCCTCGCAGATGACGGCGCACACGCGCACCCTCGCGCTGCTCAAGCGGGTGATGGGGCCGCGCTACGACCTGGCGGCGCTCTGGGACCGGCACACGGAGCTGGAGTTCGCCATCCGGGACGCCGACGCGACCATGAAGACCATGGTCGCCCATCCATACGTCAACAGCGTCCCGGTGATGACGGGCGGCGTGGGCGCGGAGTACCTGCACCGCTTCTATGAGAACCACTTCGTGCACGCCAATCCCAAGGACACGAAGATGACGCTCCTGTCCCGCACGGTGGGCGCGGACCGCGTCGTGGATGAGTTCATCTTCAGCTTCACCCACGACATCGAGATGGACTGGATGCTCCCGGGCATCCCGCCCACCGGCAAGTACGTGGAGGCGGCCTTCGTCGCGGTGGTGAACTTCCGCGGCGACAAGCTCTACCACGAGCACATCTATTGGGATCAGGCGTCCGTGCTCGTGCAGCTGGGCCTGCTGGAGCGCAAGGGGCTGCCCGTCACCGGCGCGGAGGCCGCGCACAAGCTGCTGGACGAAACGCTCCCATCCAACGTGCTGATGGAGAAGTGGGACGAGAGCGCTCCCGCCAAGCGGCAGGCGGGCTGAAGCAGAAGCAATGGCGCCCGCGCCCCGGGGTCGGGATTACCCAGGGCGCGGTGTCTGACTTTCACACGGGGGGATGCGCGGAGCCATTGCGCGGGCTCCTCCGGAGTGTCCACAATGTGGCACCTCACTGGATGGTCCAGGGGGGCTACGTTTCCCAGACTTCCTCTGGAATTGGCGCCGCTCCCGGATGCGACTCTCCCTGTCACAGAAGCTCACGTTGGCGCCGCTGCTGGTGGCGCTGTTCTTCACGGCCCTCTTCTTCGGCTATCTCATCCCGCGCGTCACCTCCGCCTTCGAGGCGCAGGGGCGTGACGTGGGCGGCGCGCTGCCCGTGGCGCTGGCGGCCACGCTGCCCGCGGCGATGCCGGGAGGGCAGACGGAGTCGCTCCAGGCGGTGCTGGACCAGGTGGTCCGTCACCACCACGTCGCCTACCTGGCGGTCTTCGACGGCATGGGGCAGCTTCGCGCCATCTCCGGCGAGTACGGCCCCGCGATGCGGGAGCTGAGGGATCGCCTGGGCCGCGCGCAGGGCGAGGCGACGTTCTACGTGCGGGACGCGGAGCTGCTGGACTTGAGTTCGCGCTTCGCGAACGGGGCGGGCAGCGTGCACGTGGGCTTCAACCGCACGGCGTCTCGCGAGCAGGTGCAGACCATCACCACCGGGGTGAGCGTGGTGCTGCTGCTGGCGCTCGCGCTCTTCGTGGTGGTGGGGATGGTGCTGGCGCGCCGGGTGGCGGCGCCGCTGGTGAAGCTCACCGAGGCGGCCCAGCGCATCGCGGAGCACGGCGACCTGCGTGAGACGGTCCGCGTGGACTCCACGGACGAGGTGGGGCAGCTGGCGAGCGCCTTCTCCCTGATGGTGACGAAGGTGAAGGACCTGCTCCAGCAGCTGCAGGGCTCCTCGGATCTGCTCCGGGGCTCGGTGGACCACCTGAACGACTCCGCGGGCCGGCAGAACGAGATGGTGTCGCGCCACGCCGCCGCGCTGCAGGAGACGCAGGTGACGGCGCAGGAGATCCGCCAGACGTCGGTGGTGGCGTCGCGCGCCGCGGAGGCCGTCATCGACGTGGCCGAGCGCGCGGAGGCGCTGGGCAAGACGGGCGAGGCCGCCATCACGGACAGCATCGAAGGGCTGGTGGATCTGCGCGCGCAGGTGGAGCAGATCGCCGAGCGCATCATGGCGCTGGGCGAGCGCACCGAGCAGATCTCCGGCATCACCGAGACGGTGAAGGACCTGGCGGACCAGTCCCACCTGCTCGCGGTGAACGCGGCCATCGAGGCGGCGCGCTCCGGTGAGCACGGCAAGGGCTTCGCGGTGGTGGCCCGGGAGATTCGCGGGCTGGCGGACCAGTCCATCCGGGCGACGAACCAGGTGCGCAGCATCCTGGCGGACATCAGCACCGCCATCTTCGCCACGGTGGAGATCACCGCCGCGGGCACGCAGCGCATGGAGTCCGGTCTGGCGCAGGTGCGCACGTCCGGGGACACGCTGCGCCAGCTGTCCTCCATCGTGCGCGACAGCGTGGTGTCCGCCCGGCAGATCTCCCAGACGGTCAACCAGCAGGCCACGGGCATCGAGCAGATCTTCACCGCCGTGAACGAGCTCAACGCGGTGATGGGGGACACGGTGAAGCGCATCTCCACCACCAGTGAGTCCGCCGTGTCGCTCAAGCTCCTCTCCGAGCGCGTGGCGGCGATGGTGCGGGACTACCGGCTGTAAGGCGTCCGGCGTCTGGACGAAGCCCTGGCGCCCCTGGGGCCTTCAGGAGCGCGGTGAGGGTTCGCGCTCCGCTTCGAGCCTGGGGCGAAGCCGGGGCAGCAGCCTTTCCAGCACCTGGCCCACGGTGCGCGCGGTGGCGGCGCCGGGTTCGTTCACCCGGGCCGCGAGGAAGGCCGCGCCCAGCCGGGCCACCGACGACACGACGAAGAGGACGTGGAGGTTCGCCCACAGGCGGCCCCCCAGCATGAACTGCTGAGGGATGCACGCCGCCAGCGCGCCGCCCACGGCCGCCGCCGCCGCGTAGGCCAGCCCGCCCGCGGTGGCGAACGCCGCCAGGTAGAAGGGCCGGCCCCGGCGCGGCGCCACCGAGAGGGGCAGCGCGAAGATGGCCAGGCCGTGGCCGCTCCACAGCGAGCCCGCCAGGAGCACGTCGAACAGCAACGGCCACAGCGTCCCCGCCGTCGGCAGGAGCCACAGCATGGGGATGACGCTGATGCCCAGCGAGCAGCCCAGCAGCACCGGCTGTGCGCCCATGCGATCAATGGCGCGGCCCCACATGGACGCGGTGAGGACGCGCACCCCCGCCACCGCCGCCGCGTGCAGCGCCATGATGACGAAGGTCATCTTGAGGTTCTGCAGGCTGTGCAGCGCGAAGAACGGCGCGGACACGCCCACCGCCGCGTTCCACGCCAGCTGGTACACCAGCACCCGTCGCGCGCCGTCGTCCTTCCAGGGCAGGAGCGCCGCCTTGAGCTCCAGCCTGGGGGCGCTGTCCACCGGCGCGGGATCATGCTGCGCGGCCATCATCAGCGTGGTGACGACGCCCATGATGCAGGCGCCCAGGGCCAGGAGCGGCAGGGCCACGCCCACGCCGTCCAGGACCTTCAGCCGGTCCAGGAGCAGGCCCGCGGCGAGCGAAGCGCCGGTGCCCATCACGGTGGTGAGCGCGGTGCGCTTGCCGAAGAAGCGGCCCCGCACGGCGCGTGGCACCAGCTCCCCCATCCACGCCACCCAGGCGTTGTTGCCCACCACGGCCAGCAGCGCGGACGCCCCCGCCACGGCGAGCAGCAGGTGCTGCTGCCCCGTGAGGGACAGCTTCAGCCACGGCAGCACCGCCAGCGGCAGCATCACGAGCCGGGACAGGCACACCGCGCTGAGCGCCACCCGCCGGTGGCCGAAGCACAGGGTGAGCCACGCGGCGGGGAACTGCACGAACTGGGCGAAGAAGGGCAGCGCCGTCATCACCCCCACCAGGAACGGCCCCAGCTTCAGCGCGATGGCCCACGCCGTGAGGACCGTGGCGCCCGCGCACGCGGTGAACACCTCCGCGAACATCCCCTCCACGATGGACATGTGCAGCGACGCGCGGAGGCGCCGGTGGACCGGCGGGCCCCGCCGTCCATCCGGCGGGGGGGGCGCCCCCAGGAGCGGCGCCGAGGCGCCGGGCAGCGAGGCGCCGGGGCGGAAGAGGGGAACGCCCGTGGCGAGGGACGCGAAGCCCTGGACGATGCGGCGGCGGAAGGCGGCGGGGGACACTCAAGGCCCTTGCGGCAGGGAAGGCCCCAGGGATGTCGCATGGCCTCCCCGTCCCTCTCAATCCGCCCCCCCGGGTGGCCCCCAGGCCCGGCCGGGCACCAGCCGGCCCTGTTTCCGGCTTTCAGCCCCCGGCCCGCCCGCTTGGGGAGCAGGAGGGATTCAGGTGCAGTTCACGCGGTCTTGAACTATATGAACGACCCGGAAGGAGACCGCGCACATGGATGTCGCTCACGAGCTGACGGAGTTTCTGGGGCAGGTGGAGCAGCGTCTGACCGACCTGCTCGCGGACGGCGACGTCGGACCGGACGTCAAGGGGGACACGCTGATGGACGCGGCCCGCCACCTGTGCCTGGGCACCGGGGGCAAGCGGGCGCGACCCATGCTCGTCCGGCTGTTCGGCAGCGTGGTGGGCGTGTCCGCGGCGCCGTTGGTGGACGTGGGCGTGGCGGCGGAGATGATCCACTCGGCCAGCCTCCTGCACGACGACGTGGTGGACGCGGGCATGTTCCGCCGCGGCCGCCCGACGGTGAACGCGCGCTGGGGCAACATCGTCGCGGTGATGAGCGGCGACCTCATCCTGTCCACGGCGCTCTCGCGGCTGTCCATGCTGGACGCGCGCCTGGTGCAGAGCGGGCTGGCCATCGTCACGGAGATGACCCGCGCGGCCATCGCGGAGGTGGAGGCGCGGGGCGACATGAACCTGCCGCTCACGCGGCTGCGCTACATCGCCGAGGGCAAGACGGGGTCGCTGTTCGGCTGGTGCGGCAAGGCCGCGGCGACGCTGGCGAACCAGCCGGAGGCGATGGCGCGCTTCGACGCGTTCGGCCGCCACCTGGGCGTGGCGTTCCAGATCGCCGACGACATCCGCGACATCCTGGGCACGGACGAGGGCAAGCCCCGGTACGCGGACGTGCACTCGCGCACGCCGTCGCTGCCCATCCTGCTGGCGGTGTCGCGGGATGAGTCCCTGCGCCGCAAGCTCAAGGACGCGTGGGCGTTCTCCGTCATCACCCCGGAGCGCACGCGTGAGATTGGCGCCGCCATCGAGGCCACCGGCGCGGTGGAGGCGTCCATGGACAAGATGAACATCGAGATTGAAGCGGCGCTGGACAAGCTGGGGCCCTTCGCGAACGACGCCGCGGGCGCGGAGCTGATGAGCTGGGCGCACCGGCTCGCGGAGGGAATCGCGCAGCAGGTGAAGGGACGCGCTGCATGAAGGGCTACCTGTGGACGGGGGGGGATCCCGGGAGCCAGAAGACCCTGGTGCCGCAGGTCAACAACCGGCTCGCGGCCTGGGAAGCCATCGCGGTGGAAGCGGTGGGCAACGTCATTGAATTCTGGGGCTTCAAGCGCAACCAGGGGCGGGTGTGGGGCCTGCTCTACCTGCGCGGTGAACCCCTGACCGCGGGCGAGATCGAACGCGAGCTGGAGCTGTCCAAGGGCGGCGTCTCCATGCTGCTGCGCGACCTGGAGCACTGGCGCGCCATCCAGCGGGTGCGCGTGCCGCAGGACACCGTGTGGCGCTACGAGGCGGAGACGGACCTGGTGCGGATGGTGACGCACGTGGTGGAGGAGCGCGAAGCGGCCTTCGTCACCCGCATCCGGGCGGACCTGTCGGAGGCGCGCCGGCTGGCGGAGGGCACGGGCGGCGTGCAGGCGGAGCGGCTGCGGCGGCTGGAGCGCATGGCCACGCTGGCCGAGCACGTGGAGCGCGCGCTGCGCCTGTTCATCAAGACGTCCCGGTTGGACGTGGGCGGGGTGCTGGGCGCGTTCCGCGACGGCGCCCTCGCGCGCAAGGGCGAGCGGTAGGCGGCAGCAGGAGGACACACGCATGGATTCGCACTACGACCAGGTGATGAAGGCGCGCGAGCAGGCGGATGCGGACGCGCCCCGGCGCTACTTCGCGTACTCGACCATCCTGGACCGGGCCGCCTTCGACGAGTGGAAGCACCAGCACAGCTATGGCTTCTTCGAGCTGCCGGAAGGGCGGCTCGCGGAGGCGCTGGACGTGGACCTCGTCTACGACTTCCCCTCGCGCTGGTGGGGCGGGCGGGTGGCGGGCCTCACCGACGCGCCGGGCGCGCGGGTGTACGGCCGGCTCTTCGAGATCGCCGGCAAGGACTGGCCCATCGTCCAGCACAAGGAGGGGGTCGTCACGAGCATGTGCGTGGAGCGCACGGTGCGCGTGCGCGTGGACGGCCAGGAGGTGGAGGCCACCGCGTTCGTGACCAACCCGCGCCGGGCGTCGTCGGACGGGCCGGTGAGCCCGCGCTTCGTGGAGGCGCTGGTGCGCGGCGCGACGAGCGCCGGCCTGCCCGCGGACTACGTGGCGATGCTGGGGCGCGGCGAGCGCCGCTGAGCGGTCCGGCCGCGCCCCGGACTTGCTTCACGGCAGGCGGAGGGGCTCCAGGCTGTAGATGGCCCCCGCCTCGTCGTCGCTGATGTAGAGGCCCCGGGTCCGCGGATCCAGGGCCACGTCCACCGGCCGGCCCCACACGCTCAGGTCCGGGTTCTTGAACCCGGTGACGAGGTCCACTTCACCCGTGGGCTGGTTCGTCCCCAGGTCCCAGGGGAAGACCGTGACCTTGTAGCCCGTGCGCTCCGTGCGGTTCCAGGAGCCGTGGTAGGCGACGATGGCGCCCCGTGGCCACTCGGGGATGAGCCGGGCGTCGTCGAAGAACGTCAGGCCCAGGGGCGCCGAGTGGGCCTGGATGCCCTGGTCGGTCCTGTCCAGCGTGGCGCAGTCCGCCCTGGAGCCGTCCCGGTTCAGGTCGTAGTCGCGATCCAGGGGCATGTGCTTCAGGCCGCTGGGCGAGTCCGGGTTGGAGTTGCAGAAGGGCCACCCGTAGTGGCCGCCTTCGCGCACGGAGGTGAGGGCCTCTGGCGGGTGGTTGTCCACGTACTGGGGAATCACCTTGCCGTACTGGCCGCTGCCGTCGTCGAACGGGTAGGGCGTGTTGTCGCGGTTGTTGACCGCCACCCAGAGCGTGTCGGTGCCCGGCACCCACGCCAGGCCCTCCGCGTTGCGCAGGCCCCGGGCGAACAGCGTGCGTGAGCCGCCGTCCCAGTCCCACCGGTAGATGGCGCCGCGCAGCGGGTCGCTCGTCGTGTCGCTCAGGCACACGTTGCAGGTGGACGCGATGGACACGTAGAGCCGGTGCTGGGAGTCCACGGCGATGTTCTTCAGCTCGTGGCCATAGGCGCCCTGGAGCTCCGGCAGGGACGCGTCCGGCAGGCCGGAGACCACGGTCTGGACCGCTCCCCGCGTCGTCTCGCCCGCGGTCCACTGGGAGCGCGTGACGCGGTTCTTCTCCGACACGAACACCCACTGCTGGCCGTCGCGCTCGTGGAAGACGAGGTCATGGGGGCGGCCCAGTCCGGACGCCCACGTCGTCACCTCGGGCGGCTGGTTCACCCGCGGGCGCACCTGCACCACCTTGTTCTGCGAGGGCACCGACACCAACAGGGTGCCTTCCGGGGAGACCGCGAGGAAGCGCGCGCCCGGCACCCGTGCCCAGACCGAGATCCGCATCGCGTTGGGGATGTTCAGGGAGCGCGTGACGTCGAAGGGCGCCGACCTCATGGTCTCGGGGACCATCACGAAGGCCGCTTGCAGTGGCAGCTCCACGGGAATCCCTGCATCCGTGTTCGAGCCGCCCGCGTCCACCTGCATCCCCGCATCCGCCCTGTCAGGAGGGGAGGGGAGCGGATCGTTGGAACGGCAGCCGGACTGCAGGGACGCCAGTCCCAGGAAGGTCGTCAGCACGAAGGGGAGCCGCATGGTCCGCTTTTCCTAACCTGGGCCGCCGAGGGAACGCGACTGGAATTCATCCATGTCTTTCTGGGATGTCGGGACCTGGTCGGACTGAACGAATCTGAACAAATACTCAGGTATTTTTCAGCGCCTCCAACGGAGCCCTGAACGGGGCTGAACAAATACTCAGGGGTTTTTCCGGGGCGCCCGAAGTGCCGTGCCTACATGAACAAACGAGTAGCCAGTGAGAAGCGTGTCGATTCGCGTGAAACAAATAAATACATATCAACAATTGTATCGATTTGAGTTGTTGATTGTCATTGAGATGGGTGGTTTTTGTCTGTGATTGGGCGTGGGTGATGGGCATCCGGAGCCGCGTGGAGTGGACCGGGCTTGACCGCGGCGGGGCGTTGTGGCTTCATGAATTTGATTTCGATAATCAAAATCAACGGAGGTCGCGATGCTCGGTCAGGGATGCTGCAGGGCGGTGCTGGCGCGAGGCCCGTGCGCCGAAGTGACGCGGTGCAGCTGTGGGCATATCCATCTGGCGGTGGGCCCGGTGACGCTTCGCCTGGAGGAGGACGTCCTGCGCGCGCTGGGGCACACGCTGCTGGAGGCCATCCATCAACTGGAGGAGTCACCGCGGATGCCCCCGCACGAGCCGGAGGCCTCCGAGCCGCCAGCGCCCGAGATCGCCCATGGGGCGCCCACCGGTGGGTGGAAGCAGTGAGCCTGCGGGGAACGATTCGCTGGGGCGGACTCGAGCGCTCCGCGAGGGACCGGCGCCTGCCCACCGCGTCCACGGCCCCCGAGGGAACGCCCTCGACGCAGAAGCTGTCGCTGCGGCTGGAGGAGGGGACGGGGATGGCGCGGCGTCAGGTGGAGCAGTCCACCTTCTTGGGGGCGCTGTTCCATGGCTCGTGGAATGGCGGCGTCTACGGGCAGTTCGTGCGCGCCCGCCACTACGTCAGCCACCTGCGCCAGCTCCACGTCGTCTACGAGGCGCTGGAGTCCGTGCTGCCGGGACTGAAGGACGGACCGCTCGCGCGGGTGCTGCGGCTGCCGGAGCTGCGCCGTGCGTCGGCGTTGGCGGCGGACCTGGATTGGTTCTGCGGCGACACTCGCACGAAGCCCTTCGCCTGCGCGGAGGCGCGGCTGCACGCCGAGCGCATCCACGAGGTGGCGGCGGAGGCCCCCCACCTGCTCATCGCCCACGCGTACGCGCGCTGCGTCCAGGACCTCTTCACCGCGCCGCAGCGCTCGGCGCTCATCGCGCGCGCCTTCGAGCTGGAGAACGGCCGGGGCACGGCCTTCTACAACGCGGTGTCCGCCGGAGAGCTGCGCGTCTTCCAGGGCCGCCTGGCCGCCCGACTGGACGAGGTGGTGCTGTCGGAAGGGGAGGCCCAGGAGGTGCTTCAGGAGGCGCGGCTGGCCTTCCGCATCCAGGGGCTCATCTGCGATGAGCTGGCGCGGGATGCCCCGGGCCTGGAGGACGCGAGCGGCCCCCTCAATCCCTGACGCGGCCCGGCTTCCACGGGGGTGGGGGTGACTCAAACCCATGGCAGAGGCCATCCCACCCCACGGGTCACCTCATCGGCTGGGAGGGCGATATGCCCTTTCGTGACAGTCACGCTAGGATGACAGATCGTGACGACCCAGATGACCTCATACATTGACCGCCGCTCCTTCCCCCGGATCCACGCGCCCCTCTATTCGCGTCCCGCGCGAATGAAGGTGGGGGACAAGAAGCAGGTGCTGGACGTCAGCCTCGGCGGCGCGCGCATCTACTCCGACGATGCGCAGGACGTGGGCTCACGGCTGGATCTGGAGCTGTTTCTTCCGGATGGCAGCTCGCTGGAATGTACCGCGCGCATCGTCTGGGCCATCAAGCTACCCAAGGATGCCGTCGCCCGTTTCGAGGTCGGCCTGTCCTTCATCGACGTGCCGGAGCCCATCCTGGCGCGGCTGAAGACCGTGCTCGTCGCGGATGAAACATAGGCCGCTCCCCCCGGATGCGCCCGGGGGAGACGCGGTTGAAACACCCGGTTGCGTCAGTCAGGGCCGGTCCGCCGCCGAGCCGGGCTCCTTCGACGACGCGGCGTCCAGGTCGCGCAGGTCAGCCGGGTCCAGCTTGAGGGCGAAGGCCCCCAACAGCTCCTTCACCTGGGGCACGGACGTCGCGCTGGCGATGGGCGCCACCACGGTGGGCCGGGTCGCGAGCCACGCGAGCGCCACCTGCGACGGCGTGGCCCCCCGGCGCTCCGCGACCTTCTTCAGCGCGGCGAGGACACCCCAGCCCCTCGCGTTGCCGTACTTCTTGAGCACGTTGCCCGCGCGCGGTGAGGCCGGGGCGGGTTGTCCCTCCTGATACTTTCCCGTGAGGAAGCCCGCGGCGAGCCCGAAGTAGGGGGCCACCGCCAGGCCCTCCTTCTCACTCAGCTGCTGGAGCGGGCCCTCGAAGGCGGGACGCTCCACCAGGTTGTATTCCGGTTGCAGCACCTGGTAGCGCGCGAGGCCCAGCCGCTTCTGCGTGTCCAGCGCCTCCTGGGCGCGTGCGGCGGAGTGGTTGCTCAGGCCCAGCGCCTTCACCTTGCCCGCCTTCACCAGCGCGTCGAAGGCGCGGAGCGTCTCCTCGAGGGGCGTGCCTGGATCATCGTAGTGCGCGTAGTACAGGTCGATGCGCTCCACGCCCAGCCGGCGCAGGGACGCGTCCACGCTCTTCTCGAGGTGCTCGCGGGTGAGGCCCCTGCCCAGCGCCGTCTCCGCGCCGACCTTCGTGGCCACCACCACGCGGCCCTTCGCCTTGCGCGAGGCGATCCACCTGCCCAGCACGGTCTCGGACTCGCCGCCCACGTGGCCGGGGATCCACCGCGAGTACACGTCCGCGGTGTCCACGAAGTCACCGCCGCCCTCGACGAACGCGTCCAGCACGGCGAACGACGCCGCCTCGTCGGCCGTCCAGCCGAAGACGTTCCCGCCCAGACACAGCGGGAACACCTCCAGGCCCGTCGTCCCCAGCTTCCGCTTCGCCGCTGCTTGTGTCGCCATGCCGCGTCCTTTCGTCGACCGCGTGAGAGCCGGACGAAAGGACGGGGCGCCCTTTTCAGCCCGGCGTGAACCACACCACCGACAGCGGGGGCAGGGTGAGCGTCGCGGAGGCGGGCTGGCCATCCCAGCCCGTGGGCTCGGTGTGGACCTGCCCCCGGTTGCCCAGGCCGCTGCCGCCGTACTCCCCGGCGTCGGTGTTGACCAGCTCCACATAACGGCCGTGGAGCGGGAAGCCCACGCGATAATCCTCGCGCGGCACCGGTGAGAGGTTGGCGACGCACACCACGTGACGTCCGGGCGTGCGCGAGCGGCGCACGAAGGCCAGCACGTTCGCCGCGGAGGCGTCCGGCTGGAGCCACTGGAAGCCCACCGGCTCGCTGTCGGAGTCGTACAGCGCCGGCAGGTCGCGGTAGATGCGGTTGAGGTCGCCCACCAGCTTCAGGATGCCGTGGTGGCCCGGGTCCTGGAGCAGGTGCCAGTCCAGGCTTCGGTCGTGGTTCCACTCCGCCGGCTGGCCGAACTCACCGCCCATGAAGAGCAGCTTCTTGCCCGGGTGGGCCCACATCCAGGCGAAGAGCGCGCGCAGGTTGGCGCGCTTCTGCCACGGGTCGCCCGGCATGCGTCCGTAGAGGCTGCCCTTGCCGTGGACCACCTCGTCGTGGCTGAGCGGCAGCATGAAGTGTTCGCTGAACGCGTACAGCAGGCCGAAGGTGAGCTGGTTGTGGTGGTACTGCCGGTAGACGGCGTCCTTGGAGAAGTACGACAGCGTGTCGTGCATCCAGCCCATGTTCCACTTGAAGTGGAAGCCCAGGCCGCCCTCGCTGACGGGCTGGCTCACCTTGGGCCACGCGGTGGACTCCTCCGCGATGACGACCACGCCCGGGTGCTTGCGGCGGATGGTCTCGTTGAGCTCGCGCATGAACTGGATGGCCTCCTCGTTCTCGCGGCCACCCCAGCGGTTGGGGATCCACTCGCCCTGCTTGCGGCTGTAGTCCAGGTAGAGCATGGAGGCCACCGCGTCCACGCGCAGCCCGTCGATGTGGTACTCCTCCAGCCAGAACAGCGCGTTGGCGATGAGGAAGTTGCGCACCTCGTTGCGGCCGAAGTTGAAGACCAGCGTGCCCCAGTCCGGCTGCGCGCCCTTGCGCGGATCCGCGTGCTCGTAGAGGGACGTGCCGTCGAACTGGCCCAGCGCGTGGCTGTCGCGCGGGAAGTGGCCCGGCACCCAGTCCACGATGACGCCAATGCCTTCCTGGTGCAGGTAGTCCACCAGGTAGCGAAAGTCATCCGGGTGGCCGAAGCGCGCCGTGGGCGCGTAGTAGCCGCCGACCTGATAGCCCCAGGAACCGCCGTAGGGGTGCTCCGCCACGGGCAGCATCTCCACGTGCGTGAAGCCCAGCTCCTTCACGTAGCGCGACAGCTCCGGCGCCAGCTCGCGGTACGTCATGGGCCGGTCGCCGTCCTCCACCACGCGGCGCCAGCTGCCCAGGTGGACCTCGTAGACGCTCCACGGATGGTGCGCGGCGTCCACGTGCCGGCCCCGCGCGTCCAGCCAGGCGCCGTCGCCCCAGGCGTAGCGTTGCAGGTCGTGCACCACCGACGCGGTGGCGGGCGGCGCCTCCGTGCGGAAGGCGAAGGGGTCCGCCTTGAGCAGCGGGCCGCCGCCGTGGCCGGGGCGGATCTCGAACTTGTAGCGCGTGCCCTCGCCGACCTCCGGGACGAACAGCTCCCAGATGCCGGAGGAGCCCATGCGCCGCATGGCGTGCAGGCGCCCGTCCCAGCCGTTGAAGTCGCCCACCACGGACACGCCCCGCGCGGTGGGGGCCCAGACGGCGAAGGACGTGCCCTTCACGCCGTTGTGGTGGAGCAGGTGCGCGCCCATTCGCTCCCAGAGCCGCTCGTGGCGGCCCTCGCCGGCGAAGTACAGATCCATCTCACCGATGGTGGGCAGGAAGCTGTACGGGTCGCGCAGCGTGAAGACCTTCTTGCCCGGGTACTCCACCTCCACCAGGTAGCCGAAGGGCTCCGTGCGGCCGTTGATGCGCGCCTCGAAGACGCCGCCGGTGCGGTGCTGCATGGGCACCCTGCCGCCGAACTCCGGCAGCACGTGGATGGCCACGGCCTCCGGACGGTACGCGCGCACCACCATGCCGTCCCCGTCCGGGTGGACGCCCAGCACCGAGTGGGGTTCCGGGTGGCGCAGCTCCACCACGCGTTGCAGCTCCGCGTCCACCTGTGCTCTGTCCGCCGGCTTCCTCACGGGACATCCTCCATCCGCAGCAGGGCCTCGACGGGGATGCGCACCCAGTCTGGCCGGTTCGCGAGTTCGTAGCGCACTTCGTACAACAGCTTCTCCAGTTCGAAGGCGCGCAACATCACGTCGAAGGCTTCATCGGTGGCCGGCAGGAAGGCCACCCCGCGCGTGGCCTTGCGGTAGCCCTCCAGGAACGCGTCGCGGGTGGGGCCCACGCGACCTCGCGGCTGGCCGCCCTCCAGCGCCACGGTGGCCTCCGCGTAGTCGAAGGAGCGGATCATCCCCGCCACGTCCCGGAGCGCGCTGTACTTCTCCCGGCGCGCGGTGAAGGAGCGGGACGGCTCGCCCTCGAAGTCGAAGAAGAGCCACTGGTTGTCCGAGCGCAGCACCTGTCCCAGGTGCAGGTCGCCGTGGATGCGGATCTTCTGGCCGGAGGGGGCCACCTGCGCCAGGCGCTTCGCGTAGGTGATGAGGCCGTCGCGCCGGTTCTCCAGGTCCGCGTGCAGCCTCCCCGCGTCCGCCAGCGTCACGCCCAGCTCTCCCACGATGGACGCGCTCCAGCGCTGCAGGTCCTCCTGGAGCAGCGGCTCCGGGGCGAAGGCCAGGTTGTCCGGCGCCGCGGAGGCGAACGCCTTGTGCAGGTCCCCCAGGCGCATGCCCAGCTCCGCCATGTCCGCCAGGAAGCCGTCGCTCAGGGCCTTCTCCTGGCGCAGCCGCTCCAGCGCGTACTTCCACCCGTCCACGGCGTCCGGCACGAAGCGGTGCGCCAGCGCCAGCGTCGCGCCCGCGGGGCCCTCCAGGTTGAGCGCGCCCACCAGCTGGGGCGTGGCCCGGAACGGGGTCTGCGTCGCCAGGAAGCGCCCCACCTCGTATTCGGGGTTCACCCCGGCCTCGAGCTTGCGGATGATCTTGATGATGACCCGTTCGCCCAGCACCAGGGACGTGTTGCTCTGCTCCACGTTGAGCCGGCGCACCGTCAGCGGATCCGGCAGGGCCACGCCGCTGTCCGTGGAGGCGATCCATTCTCCCACCACGCGGCCTGAGCCGGAGAGGACGTCCCGGCCCTCCCGCGCGAGGTTGAAGAGGGCGCGCACGCACTCGTCGTCGTCCAGCGCGCTGACCAGCCCCTCCGGGGTCTGCCGCGCCTGGAGTTGGTAGCGCTCCGGCTGGCCCAGCTCGTACGCCACCTCGATGATGGCCAGGGTGAAGGCACACGTGCCCAGGTCCAGGTTCACGTGGTCCGCCACGCTGACGCTCTTGATGGGCCACGCCTTGCCGGCGAACCAGCGTTGGGCCTTGAGGAAGTCGGGCAGCTTGGTCAGGTCCAGGGGGGTCACGCGGGGTTACTCCTTCGCCTGCAGCGGCTTGTCCAACCGGAACCACAGGAACATGTAGGGGCCCATCGACAGCTGATAGGGCAGGTCGCTGATGCGGGGAAAGGCCGTCTCTCCAATCAACTCCACGGGGACGCTGCCGCTCAGCTCGCGCAGGTCCAGCACGGCGGGCTGCGCGAAGCGCGACAGGTTGCAGATGACCAGCACCGTCTGGCCTTCCCATTCGCGCAGGAAGGCCAGCACCTTGCGGTTCTCCGTGGCCAGGAAGCGCAGCGTGCCCATGGCGAACACGGGGTAGCGCTGGCGGATGCGGATCATCCGCTTCAGCCACTGGAGCAGGCTGGACTTCTGCCGGTCCTGCGCCTCCACGTTGATGGACTGGTAGCCGTAGACGGGGTCCGCGATGACGGGCGCGAAGAGGCGCGCGTAGTCCGCGCGGCTGAAGCCCGCGTTGCGGTCGCCGGTCCACTGCATGGGCGTGCGCACGCCGTTGCGGTCGCCCAGGTAGATGTTGTCGCCCATGCCGATCTCGTCCCCGTAGTAGAGGACCGGCGTGCCGGGCAGGGTGAACAGCAGGCTGTGCATCAGCTCGATGCGGCGGCGGCCGTTGTCCATCAGCGGCGCCAGCCGGCGGCGGATGCCCAGGTTGATGCGCATGCGCGGGTCGGTGGCGTACTCCCGGTACATGTAGTCCCGGTCCTCGTCC
Source organism: Corallococcus silvisoli (assembly GCF_009909145.1). Lineage (NCBI taxonomy): Bacteria > Pseudomonadati > Myxococcota > Myxococcia > Myxococcales > Myxococcaceae > Corallococcus > Corallococcus silvisoli. The sequence goes on along the minus strand of NZ_JAAAPJ010000009.1, from coordinate 350,539 downwards.
GTCACCATCTCCAGCGTCAGCTCATCGTGGTTGCGCAGGAAGATGGCCCACTGGCAGTTGTCCGGGATGTCCGGCGTCTGCTGCATGATCTCCACGATGGGCGTGCGGTCCTCGCGGCGCACCGCCATGAAGAGGCGGGGCATCACCGGGAAGTGGAAGCCCATGTGGAACTCGTCGCCCTCGCCGAAGTAGACGCGCACGTCGGCGGGCCACTGGTTCGCCTCCGCGAGCAGCACCTTGCCCTGGTACTCGGCGTCAATCGTCTTGCGCAGGCGCTTGAGGAACGCGTGCGTCTCCGGGAGGTTCTCGCAGTTGGTGCCCTCGCGCTCGAAGAGGTAGGGGACGGCGTCGCAGCGGAACCCGTCCACGCCCATGTTCAGCCAGAAGCGCATGACGTCCAGCATGGCCTCCTGCACTTCGGGGTTGTCGTAGTTCAGGTCCGGCTGGTGGCTGAAGAAGCGGTGCCAGAAGTACTGCTTGGCCACCGGATCCCACGTCCAGTTGGAGCGCTCCGTGTCGGTGAAGATGATGCGCGCGCCCTTGTAGGATTCGTCCGTGTCGCTCCAGACGTACCAGTTGCGCTTGGGGCTCTTGGGGTCTCGCCGCGCCTCCTGGAACCAGGGGTGCTGGTCGCTGGTGTGGTTCACCACCAGCTCGATGAGGATGCGCAGGCCGCGCTTGTGCGCCTCCTCCACCAGGCGCTGGAAGTCCGCGAGCGTGCCGTAGTCCGGGTGGATGCCGTAGTAGTCCGCGATGTCATAGCCGTCATCGCGCAGCGGGGACGGGTAGTGCGGCAGCAGCCACAGGCAGTCCACGCCCAGGTCCTGGAGATAGGGCAGCTTGTCGATCAGCCCGGGGATGTCCCCGTGGCCATCCCCGTTGGAGTCGTGGAATGCGCGGATGTGCAGCTCGTAGATGAGCGCTTTTTTGTACCAAAGCGGATCCAGGTCCATACGCCTCTCGGAGGGAATCACTCGAAGTAGTCGAACGCGTGTTCGGTGCGGCGGAAGCGGTACACGGCCCAGACGGCCGCGGGCTGTTCAGGCGTCAGGCGCACCTGCACGTCCGGGCCCTGCCACAGTGAGCGCTGGTCGGCCATCAATTCGTGCACCTGATAGGTCTCCTCCGGGTTCACGCCCAGCCAGTCCATGGGCACGTGGAGCAACGCCTCCTGCGGGGCGTAGGGATCCAGGCTCACCGCCACCAGCACCGTGCTGGTGCCGTCCGGCGTGCGCTTGCCGTAGAAGAGGACGCGGTCGTTGTCGGACGTGAAGAAGCGCAGCGCCTGGTAGTGCTGGAGCGCGGGGTGCGCCCTGCGCACGGCGTTGAGCCTCGCGATCCATCCGGAGATGTTGCCCGGCCGCGCCCAGTCCCACGCGACGAGCTGGTACTTCTCCGAGTCCAGGTACTCCTCCTTGCCCGGCACGGGGCGGCCCTCGCACAGCTCATAGCCGCAGTACATGCCCCACACCGACGACAGGGTGGAGGCCAGCGCGGCGCGCAGGCGGAAGGCGGCGGGGCTCGCGTTCTGGAGGTTCTCCGGAAGGATGTCTGGCGTGTTGGGCCAGAGGTTGCCGCGGAAGTAGTCCGCCACCGGCGGCTGGGTGATCTCCTCCAGGTACGCGCGCAGCTCGTCCTTGAAGAGGCGCCAGGTGAAGTACGTGTACGACTGGGTGAAGCCCACCTTGGCCAGGGCCTTCATCACCTTGGGGCGGGTGAACGCCTCCGACAGGAAGAGCACCTCCGGGTGCGCGTCCTGCACCTCCCGGATGAGCCAGTGCCAGAACTGCATGGGCTTGGTGTGCGGGTTGTCCACGCGGAAGGTCCGCACGCCCTGGTCCACCCAGTGCAACACCACGGACTTCAGCTCCTTCCAGAGGGCGTCACGCGCGGGGCCCATCCAGTCGAAGTTGACGATGTCCTCGTAGCGCTTGGGCGGGTTCTCCGCCGTCTTGATGGTGCCGTCCGGGCGGTGCTGGAACCACTCCGGATGTTCCTTCACGTAGGGGTGGTCCGGTGAGCACTGGAAGGCCAGGTCCAGCGCCACCTCGATGCCGTGCGCCTGCGCCGCGACCACGAACGCCTGGAAGTCCTTCAGCGTCCCCAGCTCCGGGTGGATGGCCTTGTGTCCGCCCTCCGCGGCGCCAATGGCCCACGGGCTGCCCACGTCGCCGGGCTGCGCCTTGAGGGAGTTGTTCTTCCCCTTGCGCGCGGTGCGGCCGATGGGGTGGATGGGCGGAAGGTAGACCGTGTCGAAGCCGAGCTTCTGGATGTACGGCAGCCAGCCTTCCGCGTCCTTGAACGTGCCGTGCGTCTTGCCGTCGCGCTTCGCGGAGCGGGGGAAGAGCTCGTACCAGGCCGCGTCGCGCGCCTTCTCGCGGTCCGCGAAGACCTCCAGCACCTTGTCATATCGGCGAGCGAGCGAGCGGTCCGGGTGTCGCGACGCGACGTCCGCCAGCTCGGGGGACAGCGCGGCGAGGAGGTGGTCCGGCGATGGCGGCGTGCGCAGGCGGGCCCCGGCCTCCGCGAGCACCCGGTGGTCCTCCGGGGACTGGCCCTTCGCCCGCGCGGCGGCGCCCTCCAGCAGGGCCGCGCCTTCCAGCAGCTCGCTCTTCACGTCGCGGCCCGCGTCCACCTTGCGCTTCAGCTCCAGCGCCCAGGTGCGGAAGAGATCCGGCCACGCTTCAATCGTGTATTCGTAGCGGCCGTTGTGAGCCAGGGGGAGGGTGCCCTCCCAGGCGTCGTTGTTCTTGAAGGCGAGGGGGACCTCGGCCCAGTCCGTCTTCCGCGCGGCCGGGGTGACCTGGCGCCAGCGCGCGACGGCCACGAGGACGTCGTGACCCTCCTTGAAGATGTCCGCGCGGACCGTGAGGCTCTCTCCGGCGACGCGCTTGATGGCGTAGCGGCCCGCGTCCAGCTCCGGCTGGACGTTCTCGATGAACACGCTTCCGAGTCGTTCGGTCATATCGGCTGACGGCCCCTTATAGGTCTCTGAGTCAGTGGCTCCAGGCGGCAATCCCCGGGTGTTGTCGAATGAAGAAGGCAGCCGCCCGGCCGCGTTGGCCTGTCAACGTTAGGAACGGAGGGAGCGGGCGCCCACCCCTCGGGGCTGGGTGGACGGGCTCCGATAGTTGAAGCTGGGATCCGCCCCTCCGGTTGCGGTATCCGGGACGAACATGGCGCCTATCGACTCCGCTGCTCAGCAAGCGAGTGACCTGCCGGCCGACCGCGAACTGCTGCGGCAGGTCGCGCTCGGCGGTGCGGCGGCCATGCGCGAGGTCTACGCGCGGTGTTCCGCGCGCGCCTTCGCCATCGCGGTGCGGCTGTTGCCCACGCGCGCGGACGCGGAGGAGATCCTCCAGGAGACCTTCCTGGAGGTCTGGCGGCGCGCGCGCGAGTTCGACCCGGAGCGCGGCGGGCTGGAGACCTGGGTCACGACCATCGCGCGGACGCGCGCCATTGATCGGCTGCGTTCGCTGGGGACGGTGTCGCGGATGGTGGAGGGCGCGAGCCAACAGCCTCCGCCGGTGAGCGCCACGCCCCCTCCGCCGGATGAGTCGGCTTCCCGGTCGCAGGATGAGCAGCGCGTGCGCTTGGCGATGGCGCAGCTGCCCTCCGAGCAGCGTGAGGTGGTGCTGCTCGCGTACTTCGACGGGCTCTCCCAGAGTGAGATCGCGCGCAAGACGGGCCAGCCCCTGGGCACGGTGAAGACGCGCGCGCGGCTGGCGCTGGAGAAGCTGGCCGTGCTGTTGGAGTCGCGCGCCGCGAGCGCTTCCGGCTGAGTGCAGGACAGCGGCCCCGTTCCCCGGGGACGGGCGGCGGAGCAGGCCCAGGCCGCGTCCGCCTTGCCGTCACCGCTCCGGGCACCAAACGTTGCGACTGTTTGGAGAACCCGAGGGAGGGGCGGACATGCGCAAGGTGAAGGATGCGGGGTCGGCGTTGATGAATGCGCGGGAGATGCGGTTGGTGCTGGCGAGTGCACCGCGCAACGTGATGGAGCTGTCGCGGCGCGAGCTGATGGGGATGGTGAAGAAGGCGCGCGGCATGGTGGACCGGTACGAGCAGCTGGCGCACCGGCTGCGGCGCGAGGCCATTGGCCGGCGCGTGCCCTCGCGGCGCCACACGGCGGCAGGGAGCATGAACATCCGCCGCAAGGCGGCGCTGTTCCGCACGGCGCTGTCGCGCTTCGAGATGCGCCTGGGCCGGATCGAGAAGGCCCCGGTGCGCAAGGCGAGGCGCACGCTGCGCAAGCGGCCGGTGGCGCGCAAGGTGATGCGGAGCACGACGCACGCCATGCCTGTGCGCAAGAAGAAGTCGCTGGCGAAGCGGACGGCCCGGCCCGCGGCCTACGCGCGGCGAGGCACGGTGAAGCGCCGGGCGCCCAAGGCCCGTCGCATTCCGGCCATGAAGCCGAGGCGGGCGGTGAAGGGCCGGAGCACGCGGATGCGCCGGGCCGTGACGCGGTAGCGCGCGGCGGTGTGGCGCCGCGTCCGCCTTCGCGCGAGCCGCGGCGCCGCCCTCCACGAAGGGCAAGGCGGTGCGAGGCGCGCCGCGTCCAAGACAAGGCCCCAGGTGCCGAGGCCGCTCGGGATGGGGAGGGGAGTGGGGCCGCGTCCAGCTCGCGGTCCCGCGAGGGGAGGGGAGCTGGGCCGCGTCCGCCGCAGGCAGGGCGGACGCGGCGGGGATGTTCTCCCGCGCCCGCCGCCGTCGTGTGTGGGGGGCGGCGTCACTCGCTTCGGCCCGGGGAACCAGGCCCGGGTTCGTGGCCTTCCGTCCTGCGCCTCCCGTCCGTCAGTCGTCGGCCGACATCAGGGGGCCGGTGAAGCCGACCTCCAGGCCGCCATACTCGGAGGGCGCCAGGGTCAGCCTCCAGCCGTGCAGCTCCACCACGTTGTGCACGATGTGCAGGCCCAGGCCCTGTCCCTGGGGCTCGCGGGTCCGGGCCTCATTGCCCCGGAAGCGACGCTCCAGGAGCCGCGAGCGCTCCTCCTCCGGGATGCCCGGCCCGTCGTCGATGACGCGCAGGTGGAAGGTCTGCTGGCGCGTCGTCTCCAGCACCACCGCCACGTGGCCGTCCTCGCGCCCGTAGCGGATGCCGTTGAGCACCACGTTGCTCACCGCCTGCTCGAGCAGCGTCTCATCCCCCATCACCCAGGTGGACGTCGCCGGCACGCCGCGCTCCAGCGCGATCCGCTGCGGCCTCGCGATGGGCTGGTGCCGGCCCAGCACTCGCGACACCAGCGCGTTCAGGTCCACCGGCGCGTGCTGCACCTGTGGCGCTCCCGCCTCCAGCCGCGCCGCCGCCCCCAGGTTGTGCACCAGGGAAGCCATGTAGTGGGCCTCGCTCATCGCGGAGTGCATCAGGCCGGACTCCAGCGGCTCGCCTGAGCGCATCCGCTGCTGCATCGCGGCCAGGTGCCCCTGCAACACCGTGAGCGGCGTCATCACGTCGTGCGTGGTGTTGGCCAGGAAGTCGCGCAGCGTCTGCTCGCGGGCCTCCTGGTGCGCCATCTGCGCTTGAATCTCCGCGCGGGCCTGCTGGAATGCGCGCGCCAGCTCCGCGATCTCATCGTGGCCGTTCACGGACACCGGCTGCGCGTAGCGGCTGCCCGACGACGCGCGCACCTCCTCGGTGAGCCGGCGCAAGCGCTGCACCACCGGGCCCAGCGCCACCACCATCGCGGAGAGCAGGATGAGCGTGGGCACGCCCCAGATGTACAGCGGTGGCAGCCCCACCTCCGGCGAGTCCGCTGGCTCCACGCGCCGCGCGAGCACGTATTCGCACGGCCCGCCCTCCCAGGGCATGCGCAGCAGCAGGTCCTGCACCAGCGCGCCGTCGTCCTTGGCGTAGCGGCGCACGCCCACGCCGTCGTCGCGCGCGCCGTCTCGCAACGCGTCGTCCAGCGTCGGGGCCTGCGCGTTGCGCGAAACGAACTGCCCGTCGAACGGGTAGAGGTTCACCGGTGGCAGTCGCCGGCCCATGGGGCCCCTGCCGCCAGTTCGCCCCCTGGGGGGCCCCTCATCCCCGGGTCCCCGGGGGCCCTTGCCGGGGCCGCCTCCCCGCGGCTCGTTCGAGTCGCCCGGGGGAGGGCCGCCGCTGCCATCGGGCATCCCCTCGCGCTCCCAGGGCGGCTGCTGCGGGGAGCGTGGGGGGCGGACCATCCAGGTCTCGGGCGCGGCCTCGCAGCGCTCGCGCCCCCCGGCCTGCATCTGGGACATCGTGGACGCGATGATCACCTCGTCCGTCGTGCGGCGGCGCACCGAGTGCTCCACCTGCACCAGGGCGAACACCGCCGGCACCGTCACCGCCACCGCCGTGAGCGCCAGCCGCAGCCGCAGCTTCACGCCTCCTCCCCGGGCACCAGCCGGTAGCCCACGCCCCACACCGTCTCCACGCACTTCACCGGCCCCAGCTTGCGCCGGAGCCGGGAGACGTGGACGTCCAGCGTGCGCTCCGTGCCCTCTCGCTCCGGATCCAGGACGTGCTCGACCAGCCACTGCCGCGTCACGGCCTCCTGGGGCCTGCGCGCCAGGGCCGCGAGCAGCTCGAACTCCACCCGGGTGAGCTCCACCGCGCGCCCCTGCACCTGGACGGCGTGCGCCTGGAGGTCGATCCGCAGCGGGCCCACCTCCACCACCGCCTGCTCCTTCTGGAGGGTGGGGCGGCGCAGGCGCGCACGCACGCGCTCCACCAGCTCCTCCGGCCAGAAGGGCTTGGTCATGTAGTCATCCGCGCCCAGCTTCAGCGCGCGGACCTTGTCCAGCGTGTCGTTGCGCGCGCTCAGGATGAGCACCGGGACCTCCGAGAAGGTCCTCAGTGCCTTGAGCATGTCCAGGCCATAGGCGCCGGGCAGCATCAGGTCCAGCACCACCAGGCTCACGTCCGGCAGGTCCCCGGGCACCAGCAGCCGGCCCTCGCGCCACCACAGGGGCTCGAAGCCCGCGCCTCGCAGGTGCCCGACAATCTGGGAACCGAGCGGGTCGTCATCCTCCACCAGCAGGATGCGTTCGCCCATGCGCCATGCCTCCCTTCGGGCCGGTCCCCCGGAGTGCTCCGGGGGCCCTTCACCCTAGTTCACGGCATCCCGCCATCGAAGCCCGGCGGAGGAGGCCCCATGCCCCCATCGAAGCCCGGCGGAGGCCCCATGCCTCCGTCGCCGCCCGGCGGGGGACCGCCGCCTCCCCCGCCGCCCCCCGGGATGGCGCACTGCGCGCTGTCGAGCGACGAGCGGATGACCAGCGTCTTGGATGCCAGCATCGCGCCATCCGCCATGCGCTGGGTGGTGAAGAGGTAGTTGCCCACGCTGTCCGCGGACACGACGTTGTCGTTGGCGTTGGTCGTGTCCCGGGGGCCGCGCGTATTGTAGAGCGGCTGCGTGTTGACGATGTCGTCGTTGACGGTGTCGTCGAAGAACAGCTGCGACGTGACGAACTCCTGGCCGCCCACGCGAACCGTGAAGTGGATGTGGATGGTGCGGCTGCTGTACCAACCGGGGAAGCACGTGTCGAAGTCCACGCGCCCGTTCGCGTCCGTGGTCTGCACGCCGCGGAACCACCGCGCCGCGCGGGCCACCGCGTCCCCGGAGGTGCAGAAGTCGCTGGCGTCCTCGCCGGAGTAGAGCCCTTCCGGCGCCGCGTGCCAGATGTCCACCGTGGCGTTGGGCACGGGGACGCAGTTCTCGTTGACGATGAGGAAGGACAGGCGCACCGGGAGGCCGTCATGGCCCTCGCTGATGTCCTTGCGCGCCACGGTGGTCGCGTAGCAGGGGCCCAGAGTGGCCTCGCAGGTGAGGTTGCACACCGTGCCCAGCCCCGACGCGAACGGATCCGGGTAGCTGGCGGCGGCCGTCATCGCCGCGGTGCCGCCGGTGGCCCAGACGCCCGGGTCGGTGAAGCCGGCGTCGGTGACGCCCGCGTCGGTCGCGCCACCGGGGTCCACCGGAGCGTCCTCGCCACCGCAGGCGACGAGCAGCTTCGCCACGGGGACCGCGGCCAGCGACAGGCCAATGCCACGCAGGATGCTTCGGCGCGTGATGACCTTGAGGGATGGGTCCTGAGGGGATTCGCTCTTCATCCGGGGTTTCTCCGGGAGCTCGGGAGCCAGGAGCGGCGGGGGTGCCGCTCTCGGGGCCGTCCGGGGCTGACCGGACGACGAACCGGTTATCTCGGGTGAACCTTAAGCAATCCTTACGCGAAAGGTCCGCGACTCAGGAAAAGCGCACCCGGAAGGTGGCGAGGAGCGGACCCGCCGCCCGGCCGTCCGCCGGAGTCTTCGGACCGCCCTCGGGGAGCTTCGTCCCCAGCTCCTCCAGCGCGGGCTTCATCGCGTCGAAGGCGGCGAGCGCGTCGGCCGCGTTGTCGAAGAAGCGGGGGTGCACGAGCCAGCCCGACACGCCGCAGGTGACGACGTGGAAGGAGCGGGAGTCGTCCGCTTCGTAGGTGAGGCGCAAGAGGTCGCGGAGTCCTTCGTCCCGCGTGATGGTGCCGCCCTGGCTGCCCATGCTCCCGAGCGTCGCGCCGCCCTCGTAGTCACTCCAGCCGCTGTCCTCGGTCATGCCTTCATGCTTACCACTGGAGGCCCGGGACGTGACGGGGGGCGGCGCGTCAGGGAGGCGCCGCGCCGTTCCGCGAGGCCCCGGTCGGGACGGGCGAGGGGCCGCGCGGCCGGGATCGCGCACCGGTTGTCGCCCCCCGGGGATCGCCCCAGGTTTGCGCTGTGGGGGGCTGCCGTCATGTTCGCGGAACCACTGCTTGAGCCGCGCTACTCCGAGGAGGTCGTCCCCTTCCTGTCGGGTGATGGCCGCGCGCTGCACCTGGTCCACCTGCGCGGGTTCGAGGGGGCGGACAAGGGGCCGGTGGTGCTGGTGCATGGCGCGGGCGTGCGCGGGAACATCTTCCGCGCGCCGGTGCGTCGCACGGTGGTGGATGCGCTGATCGACGACGGCTACGACGTGTGGCTGGAGAACTGGCGCGCGAGCATCGACGTGGAGCCGGGCGATTGGACCCTGGACCAGGCGGCCGTGCTGGATCACCCGCCGGCCATCCGCACCGTCTTGGAGAAGACCGGGGCCGACACCGTCAAGGCCATCATCCACTGCCAGGGCTCCACCAGCTTCACGATGGCCGCGGTGGCGGGGCTGCTGCCGGAGGTGGACCTCATCCTCAGCAACGCGGTGTCGCTGCACCCGGTGGTGCCCGCGACCGCGCGGTGGAAGCTGCGCTATGTCGCGCCGCTCGTCTCGCACCTGACGTCGTACCTGGATCCGCAGTGGGCCTTCGAGGGACCCACGCGGACGGCGCGGATGCTGACGCGCGTGGTGCGCGCGACGCACCACGAATGCGACAACCTGGTCTGCCGCTGGACGAGCTTCACCTACGGGACGGGCTTCCCGGTGCTGTGGCGGCACCAGAACCTGAACTCCCGCACGCACGACTGGCTCCAGGACGAGTTCGGCCCGGTGCCCTTCAGCTTCTTCCGCCAGATGGAGCGCTGCGTGCGCGCGGGCCACCTGGTGCCGGTGGACGGCTTCCGCGCGCTGCCGGAGGACCTGGGCGAGCGCGCGCCCCAGACGGACGCGCGGTTCGTCTTCTTCGCGGGGGAGGAGAACCGCTGCTTCCTCGCGGAGAGCCAGCGCCGCAGCTTCGAGCACCTGGAGCGCTTCCACCCGGGACGGCACGCGCTGCACGTGCTGCCCGGCTACGGACACCTGGACGTCTTCATGGGCAAGCACGCGGCCCAGGACGTCTTCCCCCTCATCCTCTCCGAGCTGGACCGCCCGGTGTGACGAAAGGCCCCCATGTTCCTTCCTCGACGCATCCAGAGGCAGTCCGGCCGCTATTCGCGGGTGGACGACATCCCGTACGCGTTGCCCGTGAACTCGAAGGGGGCGCCCGCGTTGATGGCCGCGTTCACCGTGGATGCGCGCCGCGTGGCGAACCTGCTGCCCGGCAATGAGCTGCACCCGCTGCGCGTGTCGCGCGAGCGCAGCGTGCTGCTCATCTCCGTCATCGACTACAAGGACACGGACATCGGCGCGTACATCGAGTTCAGCATCGGGCTGGCGTGCACGCACGGGCGCAGGCCGGCGCCGCCGCTGCTGCCGCTGTTGTTCCCGAAGCACTTCGGCGTGGGGCAGTACGTGGTGGACCTGCCAGTGAACACGGAGGTCTCCGTGAAGGGCGGCAAGGGCATCTGGGGCATGCCCAAGCACCTGGCCCGGCTGGACTTCCGGATGGAGAACGGTTCGGTGAGCAGCCGCTACGAGGAAGGCGGCCAGCAGGCGGTGCGCGTGCGCATCGAGCGGCCGAAGCGCGCGTGGCTGCCGCTGCGCGCCGCGGCGGTGAACTACTGCGCGTTCCGGGGGATGTTGATGAAGTCCTCCCTCTACTTCCGGGGCCGGTTTGGCTTCCGGTTCGGGCGGCGGGCCTGGTCCACGCTGGAGTTGGGAGACCACCCGCGCGTGCAGGCGCTGCGGGACTTGAGCATCGCCCGGCGCGCCTTCTTCACCGGCTTCTTCCCTGCGTCGTACGGCGTGCTGGATGACCACTTCGAGGCGTGGTTCCTCACCCAGCCCACGCTGCCCGCCGCCACGTACCCGGAGGGGCTGGAGAGCGTCGTGGACCTGGGCCAGGGCCAGACGCCGATGCCGCCTCCGGAGTCGGACGGGATGCGGACGGGAGGGCTCCAGGAAGTCCGGCCATGACGGCGATGAAGCTCTCGGCAGGAGGCCCTTCCGTGCGCTGGCTCCCGGCCGTGGAACAGCGCTCGGTGGAGCGCGGGCGCCTGGATGCGTCCCCCGCGCCGCGCGGGGAGGTCCCCGGATGAGCGCGGGCGTGTCGCGATGGCTGGCGCGGCAGGCCCGCGTCCACGGGCGCGTGTGGCGCTGGGCGCTCGCGGTCATTGGATGGGCCACGCTGGTCGCGGGCGTGGTGCGGATGGTGCTGCCGGGAGCGGAGCTGCGCCTGATGTCCGCGGATGCGTCCGTCACGTCCGCTCAGCTCTTCCGCGCCACGGGCTTGTTCATGGTCCTGTTCGGTGGCCTGTTGTTGCATGGCCTGCATGAGCCCCGGGCGAATCCCGCCGCGTTCCTGTGGTCGGGGCTCCAGCGGGTCGGTGCGTGCGCCATGCTGGTGCTCGCCGTGGGGCGAGGGCTGGTGTCGCCGCTGTCCCTGTTCGCGGCGGCGTTCGACGCGCTGGCCGCCGGGGTGGTGCTCGGGTTCTACGCGACGCTGCGCCAGGGCGAGCAGGTCATCTCCGTGCTCAAGCCGGACGCCCACGCGGGATCCATCACCGCCTCGACCCTCATTGACCAGGGCTCCTCGGACGCCTGGCGCTCCCCGTCGGTGGCGGACGCCCGAGGCCTGCCCCTCTCCCTGGAGGACACCCCGATGCCCGAATCCGCTCCCGACCTGACCTTCCGCGAGACGATGTCTGGTCCGCTCGCGATGGGCACCTCCGACCCCGAAGCCGGTGCGCACGACGGCCGCTCCACGCCGTTCACCATGCATTGCACCATCCTCATCGACGACATGGACGCCTTCGTCCGCGATCCCAACCACGTCGCCCGGCTGGTGGCGCACGTGCAGTACAAACCCCTGGGCCTGGACCTGCCCGTGCCGGAGGGGAGCTTCAACCTCTTCCGCGCCACCGATGATCCCCGCACGAAGATCATGACCTATGGCCTGCGCTTCCAGGCCCACGGCCAGGACTACTTCCTGGATGGCACCAAGACGCTGCGCGACGACCCGGGGCCCGACCTCTGGCACGACACCACGCGCCTCTACAGCCACCTGCACGAGGGCCCCGACGCCAGGAGTCCCGTGGTGGGCGCCGGCATCCTGGTGCTGAGCATGCGGGAGCTGCTTCGGCTCGTCTCCAGCATGCGCTCCTCGCGCGAAGGCACGGAGGGCCTGCGCAGGGTGGCCGAGTTCGGCCACCTGTTCCTGGGCGCGCTCTGGGACCTCTACGCCTCCGAGGCGCCGCTCCGGGGCGAAGGGGAGGCGGCGCATGGCCACGAGCGCTGAGCACTTCGATGTCGTCATCGTGGGCTCGGGCTTCGGGGGATCGGTGATGGCGTGGCGGCTGGCGGACGCGGGCCTGCGCGTGTGCGTGCTGGAGCGCGGCAAGGCGTACCCGCCCGGCTCCTTCCCGCGCAGTCCCCACGACATGCGCCGCAACTTCTGGGATCCGAGCCAGGGCATGCACGGGCTCTTCAACCTCTGGTCCTTCAAGGGGCTGGGGGGCGTGGTGTCCGCGGGGCTGGGCGGGGGTTCGCTCATCTACGCCAACGTGCTCCTGCGCAAGGAGGAGAAGACCTTCATCCACGAGGATCCCCGCGACGGCGGTTACGAGGACTGGCCCGTCACTCGCGCCGACCTCGATTCCCACTACGACGCCGTGGAGCGGATGATGCGCGTGCAGCGTTACCCGCTGGAGCACGCCCCGTATGCCTCCACCGCGAAGACGCTGGCCCTGCGGCTCGCCGCCCAGCGCCTGGGGCGCGCGGACGACTGGCAGTTGCCGCCGCTGGCGGTGACGTTCGGCAACCGCGGCGAGGTGCCCGTCCCCGGCGACCCGATCCGCGAGGAGCACCCCAACCTCCACGGGCGCCCGCGGACCACGTGTCACCTCTGCGGCGAGTGCGACATCGGCTGCAACACGGGGAGCAAGAACACGCTCGACCACACCTACCTGTCCGCGGCGAAGCGCGCCGGGGCGGAGCTGCGCACGCGCGCGGAGGTGACGGAGCTGTGGCCCGCGGAGCATGGCGGCTACGTGGTGCGGTACCTGGATCATACGGACGTGGCGGAGAACGTCCCGCGCGAGGGCCCCCAATCGCAGTTGCCCCGCACCACGGTGACGGCGGACCGGCTGGTGTTGGCGGCGGGCACGTTCGGGACCCCGTACCTGCTGCTGAAGAACCGGCGGAGCTTCCCCGCGCTGAGTGAGGCATTGGGTTCGCGCTTCTGCGGCAACGGGGACCTGCTGGGCTTCATGCGTCAGTGCCGCGACACGAGCACGGGTCAGCAGCTGCCGCGCATCCTGGACGGCGGGCACGGCCCGGTCATCACCAGCGCGCTCCACTTCCGGGGTGAGGAAGAGGGAGGAGCGGGCCGGGGCTACTACATCGAGGACGCGGGCTACCCGGAGTTCGTCAACTGGCTCTACGAAGCCGCGCATCAGGTGCCGCTGGTGAAGCGCGGCCTGCGCCTGGGATGGCGCATCGTGCGGGGCTGGACGGGCCTCACGCGCGACACGGACGTGAGCGAGGAGATCGCCGAGCTGCTTGGAGACTGCCTGGGGTCCGCGACGTCGCTGCCGTTGTTGGGCATGGGGCGTGACATCCCCAACGGGCACATGCGGCTGACCCGGGACGAGATGCTGGACATCGACTGGAGGGTGAGCGGTTCGCGCGAGTACTTCGCGCGGGTCCACCAGTCGATGGCGGACATCGCGCACACGCTCGAGGGGACGCTGGTGCAGAACCCGCTCAGCTACGTGAGCCGGGTCATCACCGTGCACCCGCTGGGGGGCTGCCCCATGGGACGGGGGACGGAGACGGGCGTGGTGGATGCTTGGGGCGAGGCCTTCGGACATCCGGGGCTGTATGTGGCGGACGGCTCGATGATGCCGGGCCCCACGGGCCCCAATCCGAGCCTCACCATCGCGGCGCTCGCGGATCGCTTCGCGGACGCGATCATCGACGCACGCACCCGCGTGGCGCCCGTGCGCGCGTGGCAGGCTCCGGAGGAAGGATCATGGCCGTCCGCGCCTCCGACGTGAGCCGCTTCCCGGGCCGGCGGGCGCGGCGGCGCAAGCAGCCGCCGGACACGCCCGAGGGGCGGCCGATGGTGTCCTGGTACGACCCGGGCGTGCTCGTGAAGTCGGGCCTGAAGACGCTCCTGTCAGGGACCTTCGGGCGGCAGGCGGACCGGCGGCTGTTGGACGCGGTGGCTCGGCCCCAGCCGTTGGCGTTCGACTACGCGGAGGACGAGGAGGGGCGTCCGCGCGAGGAGCTGTGGCTGGACTACGTCGCGGACCTGGGGGACGGCTGGAACTCCACGTACGCGGTGGCGTCCTCGGTGATGGCGCCGGAGCTGGACCTGGAGGACCCGACGGGGCAGGTGCACCGAACACGGGGTGGGGACGTGCTCGTGTTCGGCGGGGACGAGGTCTATCCGACGGCGAGCGTGGAGGAGTACCAGGCTCGCACGGTGGCGCCGTACGCGGCGGCGCTGAACCGGCGCCGCCACCGGCCGCACCTGTTCGCGGTGGCGGGCAATCACGACTGGTACGACGGGCTGGTGTCCTTCACGCGCCTGTTCTGCCAGGGACGGTACTCACCGGGCTGGCGCACGAAGCAGCAGCGGAGCTACTTCGCGCTGAAGCTGCCGCATGGCTGGTGGTTGCTGGGGACGGACATGCAGTTGGAGTCGGACCTGGACGCGCCGCAGGTGGAGTTCTTCCAGCAGGTCGCGGCGCGGATGCGCGGCACGGATCGGGTGATTCTCTGCAACGCGGAGCCCGCGTGGATCCACCAGCAGGTGAAGCCCCGTGCGGGCCGCGGCTTCCTGGATCACAACATCGACTTCCTGGAGCAGAAGGTGCTGGGCAAGAAGGTGAGCGTGTTCCTCGCAGGGGACCTGCACCACTACCGCCGGCACGAGAACGGGGAAGGGCGGCAGAAGATCGTCGCGGGTGGGGGAGGGGCCTTCCTGCATCCCACGCACCTGCCGAAGGTGGACCGGCGGCCGGATGGCTTCGTGTTGAAGGAGTGCTATCCGCCGAGGGAGACGTCCCGGCGGCTCACCTGGCGCAACCTGCTGTTCACCGCGATCAACCCGTGGTTCAGCGTGTTCATGGGCGGCGTCTACACGTTGCTGGGCTGGGGCGTGGCCGCGAGGTTGAGCGAGGGTGCCGAGGGCGCACCGCCGTTCCGGGAGGTCCTCAACGCGGCGTTGCAGAGCACGGGGTCGATGGTGCTTGGCGCGGCGACGGTGCTGGGCACCGTCGCGTTCGCGGACAGCCGCAGGGGGAAGCGCTGGCGGCAGGTGTCGGGGGCCGTGCATGGAGGGGTGCA
Source organism: Corallococcus silvisoli (assembly GCF_009909145.1). Taxonomy (NCBI): domain Bacteria; kingdom Pseudomonadati; phylum Myxococcota; class Myxococcia; order Myxococcales; family Myxococcaceae; genus Corallococcus; species Corallococcus silvisoli. Next base: position 335,459 of record NZ_JAAAPJ010000009.1, on the reverse strand, counting down.
CCTGCTCCTGGCGCTGCTGCTGACGTGGGGCGTGTCCGCGATCGCGGCGCCGCTGGCGAGCGAGCTGCAATGGAGCCTGCGCCGCGACTTGTTCAGTGGCCTGCTGCTCTTCGGTGGCGGCGCGCTGGTGGGGCCGTTCGTCATGGGCCTCTACCTGCTGCTGTCGCTCAACGTCTTCTCATGCCATCCGAACGAGGCGTTCTCGTCGCTGTCCATCCCGGACTGGAAGAACTTCCTCCGGCTCCACTTCGACGCGGAGGGAAGGCTGACGGTGTACCCGGTGGGGTTCCGCCGCGTGCCGCGCAGGTGGATGCGTGGGCGTCCCGCGGAGGACCCGGAATGGGTGCCGGACCCGGCGGACACCCGGGCCACGCCACCCAGGCTCATCGAGCCACCCATTGTCATCGGGCGTACGAAAGCGCTTCCGGTGACGCCGGATACCGGTCCGCCTGATGCTGCGACCAGGATCTAAACAGGGCCCTGCTCGGACTGTGTACCGCTGCTTAGAAGCGAACAGCGGGCTCCGACGCTTGATCAGGCTGCTGAAGCGTCAGCCTAGGACCAGTTTCGCGCAATCCGACCGGCAGCGGGTGCGCTGACGTGTCTGGCGAAGCAAGGTAACAGGAACAACTTGTTCTCAGTGCGGTCCAACTTTCAAGAAGCACAACTCCGAGGCCCTCAATGCAAGAACCCACGACGCGAAATCATACTGCCATCGTGAATCACTGGATGGCGCTGAGTCTGAGTGTGCTGCTTGAGTCCGTATTTTTTCAGCACGCCGGATTCTCCCTCAGCATGAGTTGGGTGGCCGAGTGGAAGTCCGACACTCATCCGGGAGCCACTTCGAAATCGTCGGATGGATGGGTCAACTAGTCGCCTTCACGTAGCCCATCCGGTTGAGGCGCTGCCGTCCGGGGCGTATGCGCGGACGTGCAGTGCCGCTCCGCGAGGTCGTGGGGCGCGGGTTGAAATCTGAATGTTGGTCCGCTGCTGGTGACCAGGGTTCCTGTTGGAAGTGACAAGGGTTCTTGTTCCCACGCCTGCTGTTCCGATAGCAGGCGTGGGGATTTTCCCTACGGCATCGCTCACCGGTCAATCCAGACCCGCCGTCCCTGCCTCTATGACAGGCGGCGAACCGCGATCGCCGAGGCAGTTTGAGCGGCGCGGGCCGAAGTCCTACGCTTAGCGCCCATGAAGGCGATGCTCCTATCCCTGATGCTCTTCGGCGCCGCGCCGTCAGGCCCCGCGCCGTCGTCCCTGCCTCCCGAAGCGCTGGGCGCGCCCCCGCTCGTGGATGTGTCTCCCACCGCGTGGTCCTGCACCGTCGACACGCTCCGCGCGGGAAAGGAATGCGTGTTCGAGGCGGAGGTGCCGCCACCCGGCGCCCCCAACGCCAACCAGGAGGCCGCCAACGTCAAGCTCCTCAAAGACGCGTCGCGCGCGCTCTGCACGGAGGCCGTCAGCAACGCCCGTGACGGCACGCCGGACGCGAAGCTCGTCGCCGTCTGCGAGCGCAAGTACGCCGATGTCGTGGGCCGCTGCGGCATCGACGGTGGCTCGCCGGTGGTCGACACCAAGGGCCGCTTCGCGCCCGCGGCCCGTGCCTGCTACCGCGCGCTGTCCACCGTGCTCCAGGACGTGCAGTTGATGGCGTCCGTGGCCTCCACCTGCTGCGAGTGCGCCGCGCGCAGCCAGTGCCCCGGCAATGGTGAGCGCTGCTACGCGGACGTGTCGCGCCAGCAGGCCGGGCCCGGGACGCTCGCGTGCATGGACGAGCGGTGCCACGACGCCTGCTCCATGATGCTGCCCCCGTCCGCGTCCATCCCCCGGTCGGAGCCTTCGCACGGAAGCCAGCGCTCCGGCTCCGCCGCGCTGTAGCCCCCGTCCTCCCGCCAAGGCTCGCATGACTCCACCGCGCACAAGCCCGCTGCCCGGCTCCGCCGCGCAGGAGTCCCCGCGAAGCCTTTCCCGGCTCCACCGCGCACAAGCCCACCGCCCGGCCCAACCGCGCTGGAGTCCCCGCGACGCCCTTCACGGACCTTCATGACTCCACCGCGCACAAGCCCGTCGCCCGGCCCTACCGCGCTGGAGTCCACCCATCGCCCTGCACAGGAGTCCCGCTCCATGTCCCGTCTTTCGCTGCTGACCCTGTTGGGTGCACTCGCTACCGGCTGTGGTGCCGCGCACTCCCACGTGGCCCTCGAGGACCGAACCCTCACGGACGCGCCGCCCCCAGCCCCGCCTGCGTCCTCGGCCCGGCCCGCCACGGAGCAGCCGCCTGCGTCGCCGCATGACGCCCGCGCGTTCCTCGCCCGCTATCCCACGCCCGCCGCCTGCGAGGGCGCCGCCCGCAAGCTCCAGGCGACGTCGCGCGACGACGCATGGCTGGCGCTGAAGCTCTGCGTGGAGGCCCCCGGCTTCACCCAACTGGGCGCCGTGCTCGGCAGCGCATGGACCGAGGACGTCCGCGTGCGTCCGGACGCGGCACCGCTCATCGCCCGCGTGGTGGCCCAGCGCGGCGGCAGCGTGGATGGGGAGCTGCGCCTGCTCCACTCGCGCAAGGTGCCCATCTTCTCGCTCGCCTCCGCCATCGCCCAGCCGGACACCTACCGGGGCCGCTATGTGCTCCTGCGCGCGCAGGTGGCGGACCAGCGCTCCGAGGGCGAACGCCCCACGCTGTGGCTCGTGGAGCAGGGCCTCCAGGCCGTCGGCTCCCGCCGGGAGGTCGGCATCGCGTACCACACCGACTCCGTCTCGGAGACCTCCGGTGACCTGGGCGGAAGGACGGCGCTGACAGGCGAGGGCCGCGTGGGCGGCTCCATCTTCACTCGCGAGAGCACCACCCAGTCCGCCTCCGAGCGGACGTACGACAACAGCTCCGAGGAGACCGGCCGCGAGGCCCTGGGCCGACTCGCCGCGCCGGATCCGTTCCTGGAGACCCGCCGCGACTACGTCATCCTCGCGCGCTTCGACGGCCTGCGCGTCACGTCCGGGATGACCACCGATGACGAGGACGAGGGCCCGAAGATCCCGGTGCTCACCATCGTGAGCTACCACCTGCCGCAGGCGCTCGCCGTCTACTGACGCGCGAGCCTGTCTCTCAGCGCTTCACCGGCGCCGGCGTCGCCGCGGCCGTCATGTCGCGCGACGGCGTGCCGGAGTAGATCTCCACGTCGGTCGCCACCCAGGTCCCCAGCCGCTCGCCGTAGGTGGTGTGGACCAGCGCCCCTGGCTGCAACTGTGAGCGGGCCACGCGCTGGCCGTCGCGGAGGATGCGCGTGGACGGCGCCACCGAGAAGGGCCGCTCCACGCCGTCGTCATCCCGCACGGTGAAGCCCCGGCTGCCTGCGCTCGTCACCGTGCCGTAGAAGTCCGGGAGGTCCTGGGCCAGCGCGTCACCCACGCTCCCGCTTCCACCGGTGCCCTCCGGCGGCCCCTCCGAAGGGGCCTGGAACACCGCGAGCCCGGGCCTCGTGCCGCTCTCGACGACCGCCCCCTCTCGGGACTGGCACGCGATGGCGCACAGCGTGAGTCCTCCGACGAACAGCCACCTCCCGAATCCCTGGCGCATGGGCCCCACCTCGCGTGCGTTGGTGCTCCCAAAGATGGGCCGGAAACGTGGGCCGACAACCACCCCCGCCGGGGAGGTCCGCCCCAGTGTCTCCCGGGCCACGGCGACCGCGACCGGGGGAGGACCCAGGGAGGGAGGCGCCCGCACCCGACGAGCGGGGCAGGGGAGGACCCGCTCAGTCCGGCCCGGACGCCAGCCCGTGCTTGCGCAGCAGCTTGCGCAGGTAGACCCGGTCGATGCCCGCCTCGCGCGACGCCTTGGACACGTTGCCGCCGCAGCGCTCCAGCAGCGTCTTCAGGTAGTCGCGCTCGAAGCCCTCGATGAGGCGCTCCTTCGCTTCCTTGAAGGGAAGGTCCGCCGCCAGCGACTGCGTGTCCTCGGGGCCCAGGTCCTGGGGCGGCGCGCGCGGAGGCGGCGTGTCGGGCAGGTCCGGCAGCGCCGACTCGCCCAGGCTCACCACCCGGTCCACGACGTTGCGCAGCTCCCGCACGTTGCCCGGCCACGGGTACTGGGCCAACAGCGCGCGCGTCTGGTCCGACAGGGCACTGGGCGGCTTGCCCATGCGCTCCAGCACCGTGTCGATGAGCAGCGGGATGTCCTCCGGGCGCTCGCGCAGGGGCGGCAGCGTCGCGCGCAGCACCGCGAGCCGGTGGAACAGGTCCCCTCGGAAGCGGCCCGCCTTCACCGCGCCCTCCAGGTCCTGGTGCGTGGCGGCCACCACCCGCACGTTCACCGAGCGATAGTCGTTCGCGCCCACCCGCTTCACCTGCCGGCGCTCCAGCGCGCGCAGCAGCCGCGGCTGGACCTCCAGCGGCAGCTCCCCGACTTCATCCAGGAAGAGCGTGCCCCCGTGCGCGCGCTCGAAGGCGCCCGCCCGGTCCGCCTGCGCTCCGGTGAAGGCGCCCTTCACATGGCCGAACAGCTCCGACTCCAGGAGCTGCGGCGCCACGCCCGCCAGGTCCACGATGACGAAGGGCCCCTTGGAGCGCCCGCCGTGGGTGTGCAGCGCCTCCGCGCACAGCTCCTTGCCCGTGCCCGTCTCCCCTTGGATGAGCACGTCGGATTCGCCCTGCGCCACGCGCTCCAGCAGGGTGAACACCTCCCGCATGCGCCGGCTGGAGCCCACCAGGTTGCCGAACCGTTCACGGTTGGACAGGGGCAGGGTGTGCGCCTTCTCGCCCTCCGGGACGAGCTTCAGCTCCGTGGTGCCCAGCGTCAGCACGGCTCCGGGGCGCACCTCCAGGGTGGTGAAGCGCATGCCCTCGCAGAAGGAGCCGTTGCGCGAGCCCACGTCCACCGCCTGGACGCTGTCCTCGCGCACGTCCAGCAGCAGATGACTGCGCGACACCGCCCGGTCCGCGACGACGATGTCCGACCCGGGATCCGCTCCCACCCGGTACCGCCCCGGCGTCAACGGGTAGCCATGGCCCGCGTCCGGCCCGGAGAGCACCACCAGCCGCACCCGCACCCGCGCCGTCCGCATCGCCGGCAGCGCGTCCGTCCGAAGCTGACGGTCCTCTTCCCCGCTGTCATCCCCGAAGCGCGCCACGGCGCGGACCATAACATACGGAAATGGAAAGGCCCGGCCTCCCCGCGCGCACCGGAAGATGCGCGTACGCGGGAGGACGGGCCGGGATGACGCGGGCAGGCTCGGGGGTCAGGCCGGCGGCTTCGCGTGCTTGTAGAACAGCACCAAGGTGTAGCAGTGGAACTCGTTGTCCGAGGACTGGCAGACGACCCGGTCCACGATCTCCAGATCCGAGTTGCTCTTGATCCAGCGGGTGACGTTCTCACCCAACTCTTCCCGCTCCTTGGCCTTCGTAGCGGAGAAGACCTTCACGCCCGTGAACATCGCCTGCCACTCCTTGTGCGGTGGTGAGAAAAGGCTGACCGGGAGTTATCGCACACGCCTTTTCAAGGTGTCAAAAATGCGGCGCGCCGAAAGTTGGGGACCCGTGAGGAGGCAGGGGGGCGCGGAGGGTGGGGGTTTGCAGGTCCCAGGGCATGCATAGGTTCACCCGGTCGCACCCGGTTCTTGGATTGGGGCGGGGCCCGGGGCCGTGGCGGTCCCAGGGGCATGGGCGGGAAAAAGGGGGCAGGACCGTGGACATGAAGACGAAGAAGGACCTGGCGGTGGACTTCATCAACACCATCCGCACCATGGAGCCGAGCGCGCTCAATGCCCTCATCGTCAAGGAAGCGGGCGAGGAGCTGGCGCAGTTCTTCCTGAACTACAGCGCCAACCTCATCTCCAAGGACCCGTCGCGGGTGCTGGAGAACACCTCGTCGCTGATGCTGATGGGCTACCTCATCCGCACCTACGAGGAGAAGAACAGCCAGGCCCGGCAGGGCAACTTCCAGTCCTACGCCTACGCCTGAGCGCCGGTGCTCGACAGGCCCCGGGGAGGCCTGTTAGGCACGCGTCGCCCATGCTCATCGACCTACACGCCCATTCCCATCTGTCCAAGGGGTGCGACCTGGAGCCGCGCGCCGTGCTCGAGCGGGCGGCGATGTTCGGCCTGGACGCGGTGGCGTTCACGGAGACCAACACCCAGGACGGCTGCGACGAGCTCTTCGAGATCGGCGCCAGGTCCAAGGTGAAGGTCTTCGTGGGGCTGGAGCTGGTGACGGACCGGGGCCAGTACCTGTGCTTCTTCCCGAAGCCGGAGCTGGCGCCGGAGCCCGTGCAGATGTGGGGCAGCAACCGAGAGAAGCCCTGGAGCGCGGCCGAGTGCCTGCCCAAGGTGAAGGCCCTGGGCGCGGCCATCGTCGCGGCCCGCCCGTTCGACCGCGACGTGCCCAACCCGGCCATGGACTACGTGCGCTCGCTGTCGGGCGTGCTGTGCGCCGTGGAGGGCTACAACGCCAAGGTGAAGCAGACGGCCAACGACCTCGCCGTGGAGGCCGCGGACGGGCTCAAGCTGCCCTGCGTGGGGGGCAGCGACGCGCGCGGCTCCCTGGACGAGATGGGCCGGGGCGCCACCTTCTTCAAGCGCGACGTGCTCACCCAGGCGCAGCTGGTGGAGGAGCTCTTCAAGGGCGACTTCTGGCCGGTGATGGCCGGCGAGCTGCCCCGCCTCACCCGGCCGGGCGAGGCCCAGGCCCAGCGCAAGGGCGGCGGCGGTGGTGGCAAGAAGCAGCACCGCCGCGGCGGCCGGCGCTAAGGCCCTCGGGGCAGGACGGACGCGCCCGCTTCCTCCGCGCGCACCAGCCGCCCGTCGGTGAGGAACGCCTTGCGGCGCTCCCCGGGGTAGCGCCACTCCTCGTTCTTCGCGGTGCCCTCCAGCGTGCGGCGCACCGTCTCGGGCGGGCCCCAGGCCATGCGCACCGCGTCCGCGGGCATGTCCGCCACCAGCTTCTTCGTGCGCACCGCCTCCCGCACCGCCGCGCTGAAGCCGTCCAGCTGCGCCTTGGGCGAGTGGGGCGACAGCGTCTTCTCCAGCTCCGCGCGGAAGTCGTCCGGCCGGTCCAGGTTGGGCGGCAGCACCAGCACCACCTGCTCCCCGGCGGGAGCGCCCTCCACCGTCACGTACACCCACGGCCAGGTGCGCGGGGAGTAGAGCACGCGCTCGGTGATGGCCCAGGCGGTGGGGAACTCCACCTTCGTGATCCGCACGCGCGAGCCCGCCGGGAGGGTGGCCTGGATGGGACCGGGGTCGAGGGGCTTGCCCTGCGTGTCATCCACCAGCCGCACGTCCTCTGGAGGGTAGGGCGTCAGCAGCCGCTTGGACGCGTCCCCGAAGAAGGGCGTCAGGTAGGCGGAGACGCGCAGGAACCGCTCCGCGTCCGGGCCGGTGAGGCTCCGGTCCAGCGAGGCGCGATCCTCGGGGGACATGCGGGTGGCGGAGGCGCAGCCGGTGGCCACGACGGCCACGAGCGGCACCAGGAGGAGGGACGACAGCGAGCGGAAGGGAGGCATGGCACCTGGAGGCGCGCGGGATGGGGCGCGCGCGCGGCGGTGGCCAGCTTTAGCCTAGCGGATGGCCTGCGTCAGCGCCGGCGTGCCCGCCGCGGCGAGCTTGCCGTCGCGGCAGCCCCGCTGGGGAGGACACACCGGACCGCGGCCGTGGGGGTCGGCCACCAGGAGGAATCGTCCCTGCCCCCGCGCATCCGTCAGCTCCGGATGGCCGCACAGCGCGCAGTGGCGGGGGGGACGCTTCGAGGGAGGAAAGGGCACGCGTCAAGTCTGCGCCCGCCCCGCGCCCCCAGCGAATTTTCAGCCAGGGACGCCGGTGCCCCGCGCTACGACTTGTCGCCGGACGCGGTCGACGTGCTGGGGGCCGCCGCCGGAGCGCTGGCCGCCGGGCTGCTCGACGCGGGGGCCGACGACGACGCGGACCCAGACGACGAAGAAGAGGAGGACGATGACGAACCGCCGCCGTCCTTCTTCGTGGAGCCGTACAGGTCCGAGTACCAGCCGCCGCCCTTGAGGTGGAAGCTGGAGCGGCTGACCTGCTTGGTCAGCGTGCCCGGGGCGCCGCACGCGGTGCACGCGGCGGGCGTCGGGTCGGAGATCTTCTGCAGGACGTCGATGGTCTTTCCGCAGGCCGAACAGCCGTACTCGTAGATGGGCATGGGGTGGGTACCTCGTCTCAGTGCGAAGGGGGAACGACCTGGGCGGAGAGCTGCTTGCGCAGGGACTCCGTCAGGTTCAGGCGCTCGAAGGCGCGGGTGACCAGCTCCGCGGGCGCGCCGTGCTGACGAGCCACGACGTTGGCCAGCGAGTGGAGATCGGTGGCGCTCGGCAGGGCATCCTTCGCCAGCCGCTCCAGGTCCTTGCGGAGCGCGTCGATGAAGCGCTTCTGGATGCCCAGGTCCGCCAGGTACTTGTCCCGGCCGAGCAGGTCCAGCCGGTGCGTGAGGTGGGACGTCGCCAGCACCTCGTTGCGGAAGCGCTCGCGCAGGGCCTCCACCTCTTCGGTGAGCCTGAGCGCGTGGGTGAGCCGCTGCAGCTCGTTGGGGCTCAGGCCCAGCGACCAGCCCACGCGGCCGGTGGCGCCGCGCTGGGCGGCGAAGGCGGTCAGGAGGTTGTCGCGCTCGCGGGCCTCCAGCGTCTCCATGATGCCGTGCTGGCGGAGGGCGTTCTCCATGTCCACCTGCGTCAGCTCGCCGCGCGGACCGTTGTAGCGGTGCTCCAGCGTGCGCAGCAGCGAGTAGCGGTGCTCCGTGGCCTCGATGGCGGCCTCCAGCGTCTCCTTGCCCTCCGAGCGCGTCAGATCGAAGAACGACAGCCGCTGGGCCTCCACGCGGGTGAAGCGGCCACGGGGGCGGGGCAGCTCGCGCTTGAGGAAGCGCGGGGCCTCCTCGTCCTGGGAGGGGGCGGCCTGGGCGGCGGTCTCCGGCGCGTCCGCGGCGTCATCGCCGTCCGCGGTGTCGGGGGCGCGCTTCTTGGGCGCGATGCGCTCCTGGACGGCGGCGGCCTCCGCCTTGGCGCTCTTGCGGCGGCCCGCCTTCGCGTCCACCTCGTCGCCAGCCGGGGTGGGCAGCGCGAAGGTGGGCGTCGTGGGGGCGGGCGCGGGGGGAGGGGTCTTCTCCTCGCGCACCTGGGCCAGCTCCTGGGCCACGTCGTAGTAGCCGCACTGCTGGCGCTGGGCCGCGAGCGACGGCGTCACGCCGCGCAGGATGTCCACCACCGCGAAGGGCCCCAGGGGGGACGCCTCCGGTTCACCGTCCGTGAGGGCGCGGACCCGGAAGTCCTCCTCCTCGGTGAGGAGCGAGAGCGCCTCGCGGACCTGCTGCGCGGGGGCCGGGGCCTTCGCGCGTCGGCAGAAGTCCGACACCGCCACCGCCACCGGGGTGGGTACATCATCGGGCTGCCGTCTTCTCTGCCAGGGACTGATCATGGAAAGGTTCGGAAAAATGCTCGTTTACGAGGGCGGATGCCTCTATCTTCGCGGCCAGACAGGTGTCAATGAGCCAGTCCGGCCTCAATGTAAACAGCTCACGCGCGGCGCAAGTCGACGACCGTGGTAGTCAGCAGGGGAGCGGGCGCTTCCCGAGCCGGGCCGGCGAAATAGTCTTGCGGGGGCGGGCATCCCAGCCTCAACACATGTGGTGCTCCAGAGATTGCAGATGACGACCCATAGCCACTCCCACGCCCATTCCCCGCTGGACAAGGATGACGTCCTGGCCCGCTACATGGCCCAGCACGGCCTGAAGAGCACGCGCCAGCGCAGCCTCATCATCGACACGTTCTTCGCCGTGGGTGGGCACCTGTCCGTGGAGGAGCTGTGGAACAAGGTGCGCGAGCAGGACACCAAGGTGTCCGTGGCGACCGTGTACCGGACCATGAAGCTGCTCAACGAGTGCGGTCTGGCGCACGCGCGCAACTTCGGCGACGGGCAGACGCGCTACGAGGCGGCGGCGGGGCGGGAGCACCACGACCACCTCATCTGCACGAGCTGCGGCACCATCGTGGAGTTCGAGAACGACCGCATCGAGACGCTCCAGGACGCGGTGGCGCGCAAGCACGGCTTCACGGTGACGTCGCACAAGATGGAGCTGTACGGCCTGTGTCGCGACTGTCAGCTCCGGGGTGGCCCCCCGGGGACGGAGGCCTGAGCGCGTGAGCCCGGTGCGAGGGCGCGCCCTGGTGTGTGCCGTGGCCCTGGGCGTGCTGTCCCTGTCCGGCTGTCACCGGAACAGCGGGCCGGTGGACGCCGGGCCCGCGTTCCTCCGGGCGCTCTGGCTGCCGTCGGTGGGGCCCACGCGCTACGACCCCCGGCAGCTCCCGGGCAAGGTGGTGCTGGTGTCCTTCCTGGCCACCTGGTGCTTCCCGTGCCTGGCGGACCTGCCCACGCTGGAGCAGCTGCAGAAGACGTACGGCCCCCAGGGCTTCCAGGTCGTCGCGGTGGGCATGGACATCGACGAGGGCCGGGTGCTGGGGCCGTTCGCGGACCACTACGCCTTCCCCTTCCCGGTGCTGCTGTCCGACGAGCACATGCGCGCGGGGCAGAGCGCGTTTGGCCGCATCCGCGGGCTCCCCAGCACGGTGCTGCTGGACAAGCGCGGCCGCGCGGTGGCCGCGTGGCAGGGCGTGGAGGGCCAGGCGGACGTGGCGAAGGCCATCGAGAAGCTGCTGAAAGAGGACTGAGTTCCCGCGCGGCCCGGGGTGCTACAGGGCTGGAGCGGAATTCTTGCGGGCAGGGGGGCCGCTGGTACCTTCGCCGGCGCTCATGACGTCCCGGCGAAAGCTCCTGATGGTGGCGGCGGTGGTGGCGGTGGCCCTGAGCCTCGCTTCGGTGGCGGACGCCAAGGGGTTCCGCCGTTACCTGCGCCTGCGCCAGGACGTGGAGGCGCTCGACGGGCGCAACCGCGCGCTGGCCGCGCAGAACGACGCGCTTCGCAAGGAGATCGCCGCGCTCCGCCAGGATCCGGCGGCGCTGGAGCAGTCCGTGCGTGAGGAGCTCGGCTACGTGAAGCCGGGCGAAATCGTCTTCCACCTGGAGTCGCCATGACCTCGCTGCCTGTGGTGCCCTCTCCGGCGAAGCTGGTGCGCGCGTTCTTCCGCGCCATCCCCGCGGCCGTGGCGCTGGCCACGTTCGTCCATCTGGCGCGCGGCGGGTTCCGGGGGCTGCACACGCTGGGGTGGACGGAGGCGGCGCTGGTGGTGGGGCTGCTCGTCGGCATTGGCATGGCGGCGTGGCGCCGGGCGATGCGCTCCTCGGTGGGCGCGGTCATCGACCTGCGCGACGACCTGGAGCTGGGCGGCGGGCTCATCTCCGCGGCGTTCATCGTGGTGGCGATTGGCGGCGGGGAGCTGTTCCCCATCGTCTACCTGTTGATGGCGTTCCTGGTGGCGTTCCTGCCGCGCAACGCGGGCATGACGCTGCTGGGCGTGGCGCTGGTGTTCGACGGGCTGGTGACGCTGGGCGGGCCGGTGGTGAACCTCACCGGCTTCCTGACGCACACCCTGTTCCTCGCGCTGTTCGCGGGCCTGTACCACCTGGTGTTGTCCGCGCGGATGGCGGTGGCGAAGCGGGCGGAGTCGGACGCGGTGCAGAAGCGCATCCGCGAGGTGGAGGAGCGCGCGCGCACCTTCCGGCTGGTGAGCTCCGGGACGCAGGACAGCTTCAGCGGGATGAGCTCCGACGAGAAGTGGCTGGTCGCGTCGGTGAAGGAGATTGAAGGCGCGGTGCACGCGGCGCTGGAGATCGCGGAGACGGGCCTGCGCACGGACACGTGCGCGGCGTTCCTGCTCACGTCGGATGACCGGAGCCTGAAGCTGTACGACTGCCGCTCGGGGTCGGAGCGGGTGCAGCGCGAGAAGTTCAACGCGGGCGAGGGCATCATCGGCGGGGTGTTGAAGCGCCGCGCGCCGGTGCGGATGAACTCGCCGCAGGGGCTGAAGGGCGTCACGTACTACGAAGGCGGCGGTCCCACGGTGCAGGCGCTGCTGGCGGTGCCCATCCTGGAGGGCAGCGGCCTGGTGCGCGGCGTGCTGGTGGCGGACAAGCTGAAGAACGAGCCGTTCACCGACCAGGACGAGAAGCTGCTCACGACGATCGCGGGCGAGGTGCTGCGCTCCATCGAGGTGGAGCGGGTGATGAGCTACATCCGCAAGACGCGCGACGAGAAGGACCGGTTCTTCCGGGCCATCGAGGAGCTGAACCGCGCGGGCAGCCCGGATCAAGTGTTCGTGGCGGTGCTGGAGTCGACGCGGCAGCTGGCGGGCCTGGACTTCTGCGCGGTGACGCTGGTCTCCGAGCAGGAGGGCAAGCGGGTGCACCGCGTGATGCGGATGACGGGCGTGACGGCGCAGGGCAAGGCGCTGGAGGGTCGCACGTTCCAGGACAACAACGGCCTGGTCGCGAACGTGGTGCGCTACGGGGCGCCGCTGCCGGGGCGGGACATCAAGGCGATGGACCGCCAGGTCATCTTCGATGAGGAGACGCAGGTGCGCGGGCTGGGCGCGCTGAAGATCTTCCCGCTGGTGGCGGGGGACCGCATCCTGGGCACGCTGGTGGCGGGGTCGCGCAAGAAGGCCGCGTTCGAGCAGGACGTGCTGCGGATGATTGAAGTCATCGCGATCCAGGCGGCGCAGGCCGTCTTGCGCGCGCAGCTCTACGAGCAGATGGAGCGGATGGCGACGACGGACGGCCTCACGGGGCTGCTCAACCACCGCACGTTCCAGTCGCGCGCGGACGACATCCTGGCGCAGGCGCGGCGCTACCAGCGCAAGTGCTCCATCGTGTTGACGGACGTGGACCACTTCAAGAACGTGAACGACACCTACGGCCACCCCACGGGCGACCAGGTGCTCAAGGGCGTGGCGCGCATCATCAAGACGCTGGCAAGGGACACGGACGTCGTCGCGCGCTACGGCGGCGAGGAGTTCGTGATGGTGATGCCGGAGACGGACGCGCAGGGCGCGAAGGTCATCGCGGAGCGCATCCGCGAGGCGGTGATGGCGGAGGTGTTCCAGACGGAGATGGGCCCGCTGCGCATCACCATGTCGCTGGGCATCGCGACGTTCCCGGACAACGCGCTGGAGAAGCAGCAGCTGATCGACCTGGCGGACCAGTGCCTGTACCACTCGAAGCGCAACGGCCGGAACCAGTCCGTGACGGTGGCGCAGATGCAGGGCGGCCGGAAGCTCCAGGCGGTCGCGGAGTAGGGCCGCGGTGTCCATGCCGCCGCTCCCCCTCGCTGTCACCACCAGCACCAAGACGGACGTGGCCACGGTGCGCGAGGCGCGGGCCGTGGCGCAGCGGTGGAGCCTGCCATTCCTCTCCCGTCGCTCCAGCGAGGGCATCGCGCCCTGGCTGGGCAGCAAGGTCGACGCGCTGCTCGTCGTGGGCGGCGATGGCGTGACGCTGTGGGAGCCGCACGGCTCGTTCGGCTTCCACGCGGGCATGGCCCACCTGCGGCGCATGCGGCTGCGGCAGGGGCAGCGCGATGACGCGTTCCTCAAGGTCGCGGAGCTGGTGCCGGGCGACGCCGTGCTCGACTGCACCCTGGGGCTCGCGCAGGACGCGCTGGTCGCGTCGCTCGCCGTGGGCCCGGAGGGCAGGGTGGTGGGCCTGGAGAAGAGCCTGCCCCTGTGCGTCGTCGCCGCGGAAGGGCTCCAGCGCTACGCGCGGGGCGCGGACTCCTGCGCCGTCGAGGTGCACCACGCGGACGCGCACGCGTACCTCAAGACACTCCCCGCGAAGTCCTTCGACGTCGTCTTCTTCGACCCGATGTTCGCGAAGCCCAAGAAGGCCCAGCCCGCCTTCGACGTCCTGCGCCGCTTCGCAGAGCACGCCCCCCTCACGCACGAGGCGCTGGAGGAGGGGAGGCGCGTCGCGCGCCGGTGGGTGGTCGTGAAGGGCGCCCGGCACACCGACGACCTGCGCAAGCTGGGCCTCCAGCCGGAGCCCACCTCGCGCTTCAGCGACGTCATCTGGGGCCGGCTTCCCGCGACGCCGTGAGCTACTCCTTCTCCGACCCCTTCGGCGGGCCTTCACTGCCCATGGGGGACAGCTTGCTCGACAGCGCGCCGGCCTGCTCGTGCGCCATCAGGTCGCGCGGCGAGCGGTAGTACTGCATGGGCGAGTGGTGCAGGAAGTTCGACACCCGGCTCGTGTAGAGACACGCGTACTGCTCCACCTGGTAGCCGAAGCGGCTGTTCTCGTTGCCCTCCTTGAACAGCAGGCCCCAGTACGGATTGAAGCCCTCCTCCACGTCGCGCTCCAGCGTGTCCGCGATGCCGTTGGTCGCCTTCAACGACCGGCGCAGCTTCTCCAGCTCCGCCTTCGTCTTCTTGCGCAGCTCCTCCGCCTCCAGGCGCTCCGCCTCCGGCAGTTCCTCGCGCTCCAGCCTGCGCTCCAGCGTGTTCAGCACCGTCTTGCGGTGGTTCACCTCGTCGTCCAGCCGCGCGCGCGTCAGCTCCACCTCCGACAGCGTGACGATCTCCTCGCGCCGTTGGTCCGTGTAGGTGATCTCGTCCTCGATCTCCTGGACGATCATGCATGTGCGCCACAGCGACGACTTCTTCGACTTCAGGATGTCGCCGTAGATGTGGTCGCCCACGTAGAGGATGTGCTCGCCCCGGTAGCCGGTGAACTCCTCGAACTGGGCCAGGTTGCCGCCCGAGTACACCGTGCCGCGCTCCAGCGACTTCGCCTCGCCCACGACCTTGCCGGCCTCCGTCGTCGAGTCCAGCTCCAGGAACGGCCGGTTCTCCGTGAAGAAGGCCGGCTTGCCCGCCGCCGTCACCGTGAAGTCGAAGTAGTTGCGCCAGCTGGGGTACTCCGGCAGCTGCCCGTCCAGCAGGTAGCGCATCACCGCGTTCGTGTAGTCCCACGCGGAGTTCGTCAGCAGGAACAGCTTCTTGCCGCCCGAGCGCAGCTTGTGCAGCGCCGGCCCCAGCTCCGGATCCAGGAACACGTAGCGCGCCAGGTCCTTGCGCACCTCGCGCTTGAGCGAGTTGTCCCGGTGCACCGTGTCGATGGCTTCCCGGATGTCGTCGTAGAGCTTGCCGTAGTTCACGGCGTGTCCCAGCGACTCCATCAGCTCGATGATGCCGGAGTACAGGCACGTCTCCGGCAGGGCGAAGAGCGTGTCGTTCCACGCGAACTGCGGGTTGCGCAGCCGCACCCGCTTGTTGCGGTACAGCTCCCGCCACGCGTCCGGCTTCAGCGGACGCAGGCCGTGGTACGCGCGCCCCACGTGCCCGAAGCGATCCATCTTCAGGACGTTGCCGTTGACCCGGTCCACCGCCAGGCCGCGCATCACGAAGTGGTGGTCGTAGAGCAGGCCCCCGATGAACGGCGGGTAGCCGTACTCGCTGATCAGCTTCGCGATCGTCATGTCGAACGACAGCTGCTCCAGCCGGCGCATGTGGTAGATGGCCAGCGTGTAGTCCATGTCGAACCCGATGAGTTCGATGTGGTCCATGCGCAGGTTGCGGTTGACGAACACCTCGCGCGCATGCGGCACGTGCGCCGCGGGCTCGCGCGGGGTGGTGAGCAGCCGGCCAAGCACGTCGTCGGTCAACAGCTCCCGGGCCCGGCGGGCCGCATCATCGGCGCGCTCCCGGTGGATGGTGGAACGGAAGCTCCCGTGCAGCGGATCCACGGAGGGTCCGCCCGGGATGGGCTGGGCAGAGGAGAGTAGGGGCGACACGGGACCCCAAGACATAACACGCGGCCCCCGCTCCGCGCCCGCGTCCTTGCGGGCTTCGCACGGGGCTGGCACGCTCTGGCCAACGATGCGCACCCCACGTCCATCCCCGGCCCTGGCCGAGGACCTCCACGCGCGCTTGTCCGCACGCATCACCGCGCTGGAGGACCGGGTCCGCCGCCTGGAAGCCCGACTCGCCCTGGAGGCTCGCAAGCCGCCACCCGTCCGCTCCCGGCCCAGCGTCTCCGCCGCCACCGCTCGGGCCGCCAGGCCCCGCCCGCGCTGCCCCGGCTGCACCCTGGAGCTGCCCCGTGGCCGGCGCGGCGACTCATGCGTCTGGTGCGGCTTCGTGTTCGCCGCCGTGGCCCGGCCCAAGACGCAGCGGAAGTCCCGATGAGCGGGATGTACCGGCTCACCGGGCGCACGGAGGCAGGAGACCTGGCGGAGCTGTACGAGGCCCTGCTGCTGCCCACCCTCCCCGTCGCGGTGAAGCTCTTCCTGCCGCGCACCTCCGACCCCGCCTATGCCCGGGAGCTGGCGGAGACGGTGCGGCTGCTCCAGCCCGTGCGCCACCCGGGCATCCTCCACACCGTGGACCTGGGCTTCGTGCGCCAGCGGCTCGCCGTGGTGCGCGAGGACGTGGACGGCTTCACGCTGGGCGTCGCGCTCCAGCGCCTCAACACCAAGGAGGTGCTGCTGCCGCCCACCGTGGCGCTCTCCATCGTCATCCAGCTCCTGGAGGCGGTGCAGCTGGCGCACGACGCGGGCGTCGTCCACGGCGCCATCACCCCTGGCAACGTGCTCCTGTCCCGCGAGGGCTACCCGGCCATCTGCGACTTCGGCGCGCTCCGGGCGCTGCTCTCCGTGCCCCAGCTCAAGCGCACGTTCACGCACCGGGGCCGCAACACCTACCGCGCGCCGGAGGTGACACGCGGCGAGCCGCCCACGGAAGCCTCCGACGTGTACTCGCTGGGCGCCATCGCCTACGAACTGCTGACGCTGCGCGAGCCCGTGGTGCCCGGCAGCGGCGTGAGCACCCGCCGCGAAACGCTGCCGCCTCCCAGCCGGTTGGACCGGCGGATCAACTCCCGGTTGGATCCGGCGGTGATGCGCGCGTTGGATCCGGCGCCGCAGCGGCGCTTCCGTTCGTGCGGCGAGTTCGCCCAGGCCCTGCGCAACTTCCTCTCCGCCGGCGGGGGCATGCCCGGCGCGGAGGAGGTGGCGCGCTTCGTGTCGGAGCTGTTCCCCAACGAGGTGAGCCTCGCCGCCCCCGGGCCCGTGCCGTTCGCCGAGCCCTTCGAACTGGAGCCCATCTCCGGCGCGGAGATGGAGGACCTGCACGCCGAGGAGTACGAGGCGTCCATCGTCCAGCGCGCGCCCTACAGCCGCGCGCCCACGGAGGAGGAGGCATCCGCGGACACGCAGGATGCCGCCCCTGGCTTCGAGTCCTTCCGCCCCGAGGACTACGCGCCCGACGACGCCCCGGAGGAGTCCCCCGACGACGCGTCCGCCGAGGAGGCCGCGGTCAACGACGTGAGGAGCACCGACCCCTCCCATGCGGGCCCCCTGGAAGGGGGCTGGGATGCCCCGCCTGGAGTCCTCGCGCAGAAGGCCCGGCGGCAGGTCGTCCCTCAAGGGGGCGCTGACGGCCACTCCTCCACCCGCGTCGGGCGCAACCCGCGCGTGAAGGTGATCGAGGACTTCTCCGCGCCTCCCCTGGGCGAGGACGAACCGCCCGCGCCCTCGGGCCGCCGCGCCGCGATGCGTCCCGGGCAGCCGCTGGGGGCGGAGGACGAGCCGTCGCCGTCCACGAAGCGCCCGGCGTTGCGCCCCGCGCGCGGGGCCGCGGGCCGCTCTCCCGTGCAGGAGACCCTGGTCCTCGCCTCGGGGGGCACGCCGCCGGCGAGCGCGGACCGGCCCGCGGGGCCCGAAGGTGGCGACTCCGGCGCGCCCCGCCAGGAGCGCCGGGGCCGGGGCGAACCCACGGAGGCCCTGTCGGCGGAGCCGCGCTCCGAGCGCCGCGTGCGTCCGGAGGCCGCTCCCGCGAGGAACGAGCCGCGCTCGCGCCACGACATCGCGCTGCCCGCGCCGTCGGACCGGCACCTGCCGGTGCACCAGCGCTTCGACACGGTGGAGACGCCGCGCATGGATGCGGCGGACGCGGTGCGCCGCCGCCAGCGCCTGCTCTTCATCGCGGGCGGCATCGCCCTGGTGGGCCTCTTCATGTTCGCGGTCGCCGCGTGGCGGCTGGGCCTGGACCCGGTGCATGCGCCGGAGCTGCCCCGGTATGATCCGAACGCGCCCGTGGCCAGCGGCGCCCCGGGCGAGCAGACCGCCAACCCGTCCGCGCTGAAGCCCATCGCGCCGCCAGCCCCCGTCGCGCCTCCGGCCCCGGGCGGCAGGGACGTGGAGGACCTGGACGACGGGGCGGAGGACGCCGCCGAGTCGGCCGTGCCCCCCAAGAACCAGCGCGCGTTCCTCACGCTGCGCACCAACCTCCCGGCGCGCGTCTACATCGACGGGGCGCGGGTGCGCCGCACGACGCCGCTGGTGAACTTCCCGATCCGCGTGGGCACCCGCGACATCCGCGTCGTCGCGCTCTCCACGGGCGAGCAGAAGGACTTCCAGCTCCGCTTCTCGCGGGGCCAGCACCAGAAGCTGGATGAACAGTTCCAGCCTCCCCCCACCAGGCGGTGACCGTGGAGCGCACGCGCATCTTCGTCGTCGAGGACCAGCCGCAGCTGCTTCGCAACCTGGTCAAGGTGCTGAGCACCTTCCCGGAGCTGGAGGTGGTGGGCACGTCCCAGGACGGCGAGCAGTCCGTGGAGGACATCGTCCGGGAGCGCCCCCAGCTCGTGCTCCTGGACCTGGAGCTGCCCGGCCTCAACGGCATCCAGGTGACCCAGAAGGTCAAGCGCCGCGCGCCGGAGGTGGAGATCCTCATCCTCACGTCCTTCGAGGAGGAGCAGAAGGTCTACGAGGCCATCCAGGCCGGCGCGTCCGGGTATCTGGTGAAGCGGGTGGGGCCGGAGAAGATCCGCTCCGGCATCCAGGAGGTCATGGACGGCGGCACCGTGCTGGAGCCCATCATCGCGCGCCGCTTCTGGAACTACTTCCAGTCCGTCCAGTCCAAGCCCGCCCAGAAGCCCGCCGAGCTGCCCTGGGGGCTGACGGCCGTCGAACTGGACGTGCTGCGCTACGTGGCCAAGGGCCTGTCCAACGCGGAGGTGGGGCAGGTGATGACGCTGGAGCGGCGCACGGTGCGCACGCACCTGTCGCATATCTACCGGAAGATGGGCGTCAACTCCCATGTGGACGCGGTGGTGAGGGCCCTGCGTGAAGGTGTCGTGGATCTCTAGCCCCGCCGTGGTTACGGTGGGGCACCTATGTCCAAGGCATCCCCGCGGTCCTCCGCCGTGCGCGCGGTGGACCCCACCCTCGCCGCCCTCTTCGACGTTCACGAGGCAACGCTGCCCAACGGCCTCAAGGTCCGCCTGCTGGCGAACCACCAGGCCCC
The DNA here is from genome assembly GCF_009909145.1 of Corallococcus silvisoli. Taxonomy (NCBI): domain Bacteria; kingdom Pseudomonadati; phylum Myxococcota; class Myxococcia; order Myxococcales; family Myxococcaceae; genus Corallococcus; species Corallococcus silvisoli. Next base: position 316,266 of record NZ_JAAAPJ010000009.1, on the reverse strand, counting down.
GGTCGTCAGCCTCTACACCTTCTTCCAGGTGGGCAGCCGCAACGAGCGCCCCGGCATCACGGGCATCAGCCACCTGTTCGAGCACATGATGTTCAACGGGGCCAAGAAGTACGGCCCCAAGATGTTCGACAAGACGCTCGAGTCGAACGGCGGCCGCTCCAACGCGTACACGTCCAACGACATGACGGTGTACTACGACGACTTCTCCGCCGACGCCCTGGAGACGGTGCTGGACCTGGAGTCGGACCGGATGCGCTCGCTGCGCATCTCCCAGGAGACGCTGACCCGCGAGCGCGAGGTGGTGAAGGAAGAGCGCCGCGTCCGCGTGGACAATGAGATCCCCGGCATGATGGACGAGGAGCTGGGCACGCTCGTCTACAAGGCGCACGCGTACCGCTGGCCGGTCATCGGGTGGATGGCGGACATCGAGAACATCACCCGCGAGGACTGCCAGGAGTACTTCCGCACGTACTACGCGCCCAACAACGCGGTGCTCTACATCGTCGGGGACATCGACCCGAAGAAGACGCTCGCGCTGGTGCGCCGCTACTACGGCGGCATCCCGCGCGGTCCCTCGCCCGCCCCCGTGCTCAACGCGGAGCCGGAGCAGAAGGGCGAGCGCCGCGCCATCGTGCGCCACCCCGCGCAGTCGCCGTCCGTGATGATCGGCTACCGGGGCCCCGCCGCCAGCAGCGAGGACACGCTGGTGCTGGACGTGGTCCAGTACATCCTCACCAAGGGCGAGGGCAGTCGGCTGGTGAAGTCCCTGGTGTATGACCAGAAGGCCGCCGTGTCGGTGATGCTCGACTGGAGCTGGCGCATCGACCCGGGGACCATCCTGTTCTACCTGGAGCTCAAGCCCGAGTCGGATCCGGCCCAGGTGGAGGGCCTGCTGTACGCGGAGCTGGAGAAGCTCACGCGCGACGGCGTCACCGAGAAGGAACTTCAGAAGGCGAAGAACAACCTGCGCGCGGACCACCTGCGCGAGCTGTCCACCAACAGCGGCCGGGGCCACGCCCTGGGCCACTACGAGGCCCTGCTGGGCGACTGGCGCGAGGGCCTGTCCCTGCCGACCTTCTACGCGTCCGTCACGGCGGAGCAGGTGAAGGCCGTGGCCGCGAAGTACTTCGCCCCCGAGCGCCGCTCGGTGGTCACCCTCCATCCCGACGCTGGCGCCAACGAGCCCGGCGACGACGTGGACGCGTAACAGCGCGCCGCGAGGAAACCCCCTCCCTGTATGGCTTCCCGAAAGATCGCCTCCGTGAAGAACACCGTCCGCAAGGCCGCCAAGGCCGTGCGCAAACAAGCCACGGCCGCGCGCAAGAAGGTCGCGCAGGTCCGCAAGGCCGCCCCGGCCCGCGCCAGGGGAAAGCTCAAGGTCGTCCCGGCGCCGAAGTCCGCCGCCACCGGTGAGCTGAAGCTGCCCGCGCTGCACGAGAGCACCACGTCCACGGGCCTCAAGGTCATCGCCGCCGAGCGGGGGCCGCTGCCGCTGGTGTCGGTGCGGCTGGTCATGCGCGCGGGCGGCGCGTGGGATCCTCAGGGCAAGGACGGCCTGGCGGACTTCACCGCGCGCCTGCTGCGCCGGGGCACGAAGCGCCTGGACGCCGACGGCATCAGCGAGGCCGTGGAGTTCGTGGGCGCCAGCCTCTACGCGGGCGTCAACGAGGACGTGCTGTCCGTCTACCTCACCACGCCCGCGGAGCACTTCTCCGCGATGCTCGACATGCTGGGGCAGGTGGTGCGCGAGCCCACGTTCCCGGAGCAGGAGGTGGTGGACGCCCGGGAGCGCGCGCTGGCGCAGTTCGCCAACGACCTGGACGACCCGTCCTCCATCGCGGACCGCGCCTTCACGCGCGCCATGTGGGGCGAGCATCCGTACGGGCGCGACCTGGGCGGCATCAAGCGCACCGTGTCCACCTTCACGCGCGAGGACGTGGTGCGCTTCCACGCCGAGCGCATGGGGCCGCGCGTGTCGCTGCTCACGGTGGTGGGCGCGCTCGCCCCGGAGACGGTGGCCGCGGAGGCGGAGCGCGCCTTCGCTGGCTGGACGGGGGGCCCGGACACGCCGCCGGAGCTGCCGCGCAAGCAGGAGCCGCTGGCCAGGGCGGGGCAGGTGCTGCTGGTGGACAAGCCGGACCAGACGCAGTCCCAGGTGCGCCTGGGAGGGCCGGGCTTCTGGCTGGGCCACGAGGACTACTTCCCGGCCACGGCGATGAACATCGCGCTGGGCGGCGGCTTCACGTCGCGGCTGATGAACGAGATCCGCGTCAACCGGGGGCTCACCTACGGCGTCAGCTCCTACTTCGACACGATGAGCGCGGGCGGTGTGTTCGGGCTGTCCACGTTCACCAAGACGGCGTCCACGCGGGAGATCATCGACGTGGCGCTGAAGGAGATCCACGGCGTGCGCGACGGCGGCCTCAAGCCGCGCGAGCTGAAGGACGCGCAGAGCTACCTGGCGGGCCTGTACCCGCTGCGCACGGAGACCAACGAGTCCGTGGCCTCCGTCATCGCGGACATGCGCATCCATGGACTGGGCGACGACTGGGTGGAGAAGTTCCGCGACCGGCTCCGCGCGGTGACCCCCAAGGACGTGGCGCGGGTGTCGAAGAAGTACGCGTTCGCGGACCGGCCGGTCATCGTCGTGCTGGGCAAGGCGTCGGAGGTCAAGCCGCTGCTGGAGGGGCTGGGCCCCATCACCGTCGTGCCGGCGTCGGACTACGAATGAGCGGGGGTTCTCCCCGAGTCCTCTTCGAAGGCGCGGGCGTGCTGGTGGTGGACAAGCCGGCCGGGGTGCTCGTCATCCCCGGCCGGGAGGGCGGCCCGAGCCTGCGGGACACGCTGGAGGCGGAGCGGGGCCGCAAGGTGTACGTGGTGCACCGGCTGGACCGGGACACCTCCGGCGCGCTCGTCTTCGCGCTCGACGCGGACGTGCACCGCGCGCTGTCCCAGGCCTTCGAGACGGGCAAGGTGCGCAAGCGCTACCGGGCGCTGGTGGAGGGCCGGCTGGAGGCGCCCCAGTGGGTGGACGCGCCGCTGGTGGCCGGCCGCAAGGGCCGCATGCGCGTGGCGAAGCCGGAGGAGCCGGACGCGAAGCCCTCGCGCACGCGCGTCCGCCCCGTGGAGACCTTCGCGCGGGCCTCGCTGGTGGAGGCGGAGCCGGAGACGGGGCGCACGCATCAGATTCGCGTGCACCTGCTGTCGCTGGGGCACCCGTTGCTGGTGGATCACCAGTACGGCCGCGAGGCCCCGCTCACCGAGGCCGACCTGGGAGGGCAGGGGACACGCGAGGTGCTGGCACGCACGCCGTTGCACGCCGCGCGCGTGGAGTGGCCCGCGCTGCCCGGGGTGCCCGCGCGCGCGGTGGATGCCCCATTGCCCGAGGACCTGCTGCGCACGCTGGAGTTGCTGCGCGCGGCCGGGTGAAGCGTCCGCGCGACAGCTACTTGGAGGGCTCCAGCCTGAAGGTGTTGGACTCTCCCGTGGCGCCGAAGGCGTCCAGCGCGAAGAGCCTCACGTTGCCAGCGGGCGCGTCCATGACGATGGTCGCGGTGCACACGCCGTCGTCACAGGGGCCAATCTTCGGAGGTGACACCGTGCCGCGCGACGCGGTGAGCTCCACGGAGCCATCGAAGTGCATGGCCCGGGGGCCCTCCGCCCGCACGGTGATGGCGAAGCCCTGACGGCTCGTGCGCGTGCCTTCGATGGCGTCGAAGCTGAACCCCGTGATGTCGCCCTCGCGGATCGGATCATCCGGTCCAGGGCCCGCGTCCCGTGCGCCGCCGTCCCCGGCGTCGGAGCCGGCATCCTCTTCGACGGGCCCCGCGTCTCTCGCCACCAGCACGCCCGCGTCGTCCGGGTCCGCCTTGCCCTGCCCGGGCGGGTAGAGGACGAGCGGCTTGGGGGCCATGGCCTCCCGCCCATCATCCAGACGCAACAGCACCGGGTGCTCGCCCACGCCCAGGCCGCGAGGCACGCTCACGATCGCGATGCCCTCGGGATCGAAGCGACTCGGCTCCGCTTCCCGTCCATCCACCCAGACGCTGCCCGAGACCCTCCGCGCGTCCACTGTCTTCGCGCCGTAGTCCACGGCCACCGGGTAGCGCGCGTCGAACGTCACGGTGAGGGCGCCCCGCGTGTTGACCGGCAGCGCATCCGGCTCCACCGAGAGGATGGTGGGCGGAGGCAGCGATTCGGGGCTGCCTGGACATGCGCACGCGAGCGCCACCAGTCCCCATCCCAGGCCCCGTCGCATCACGGAATGAACCTCAGCCCCGCGGACACGGACACGCCTCCAAGCTCGGCGCGCACCGAATCCGTGTTCACCGGCGCCAGCGCGGCGCGCAGCTCCGTGAGGACGCTCCATCGACCCAGGTCATACGCTCCCTGCGCGGCCAGGAAACCCATGGCGCCCACTCTGCGCTCATCCACCACGTCAGAAAAGACGGCCCCGGTCGCAGATGCTCCCGTCGACAGGCGATGGCGGAACGCCAGCACGCCACCGCCTGCACGGCCGTCCAGTCTGAAGGACCTCTGGTGGAAAAGAGTGACGCGCGCGGACAGAAGCACGGGAAGCCCCCAGACGCGCGAGTGCACGTCGGTGGTGCCCTGTTGCCCATCGAGCTTCGCGTGACGCAGGCCCACCTCCGCCTCCACCGCCAGCCGTTCGTTCCACACCGGCAGCGGCACCGCGACCCCCAGCCCCAGGAGCGGTCCGCGGTTGGCGCCACTCGCGAACGCGGCCCCTCCCAGCAGGAACAACGACGTCCGTTCGCCCACACCGTGCGACCGCGCGGTCGCGGGGAGCGGGGCAGGGGACGCGGGTGCCTTGACCTCCACCGGCTCCGGGGCGCGGGGCTCACCCGGCAGCACGCCCGCGCGCAGTCGCACCGCGTCCACGTCAGCCGCGTCGCGCCAACGCACGGCGACGGACACCTCCGTCGCGTTGGCGTGAGGCTTCACCGTGAAGAGGGGGCGCTCCGATGAAGGCATCCCCGTGAGCGTGGCGCCCTTCGCGGTGACGGCCAGGTCGGAGGACCGCACCGGACCCTCCGGGCCCGCGACGATCAGCCAGCCGCCCCTGTCGGACGGAAGCGGCTCCGGTGTGAGGGCGGCGACCAGCGGGTGCTCCGAGGGCACCTCCAGGGGGGCCCGGCGATCCGTGGTGAGCGTCCCCCGCGTCGCGAGCACGCGGGCCTCCCGTGCATCCGGAGGCACCTCCACGGGCACCTGCGCCCGGCCGCGCGCGTCCGCCTTCACCGGGCCGAAGCGAGCCTCGCCCACCGCGACCACCACCTCCGCGCCTGGAGCGGTGGACACGTCCAGCGTGGTGCGGCCCAGCAGCGGCAACCGCACGGTGGTGAGCTCCGGCGCGCGGGGGCCCTCCACCCAGAACACCAACACCGCCCACAGCGGGTAGCGCACCTTCGGGGGCGTCCAGAGGAAGACGCGCTCGGCGCCGCCTTCCAGCCGCGTCGCGGACCAGGTGCCAGAGGAGGCCGCCGCGCGCACGGGGCCGGCGCCATCCGGCACCCGGACCCGCACCTGGACCTGGGCATCCCTCCCGAGCACCACGCGCCCGGGGGTCGCCTCCACTTCCGGCGGTTCCGCCCGCGCCACGGCGGCACCCAGCAGCAGAAGCGAAACGGCGAAGAGGAGCGGCGGACGCATGCGGGAAACCCGCATCCCAGTTGACCGCCGCTCCGGCCTCCGGGTCAATCCCCGGAAGGCAGGGAAGTCTCAGCCGCGTCGTCGGCGTCCAGGTCCGGAGGCGGCTCGGCCATGGGCTTGTCCGCGGGGCCGGTGTGCTTGTTCGTCGGGGGGCTGAAGACGGGCTTGTCCGTCTGCGGTCCACCGCGGCCGTGCACCAGCGTCTTGGTGTCGGAGCGGAAGGTGAGGTCCACCTTGTCGCCGCGCACCGCGGTCACCAGGCCCACGCCGAACGTCGGGTGGTGGATGACCTGGTCCACCTTGTAGGTGTCCTTGGGGCTGTACTTGGGGGCGCTCGCGATGTCCTTGCCCGCCAGCTGCTCGTCGAAGGAGATGACCACCTTCTCCGCGCGGGTCGTGCCGGAGGAGGCGGCGCGCGGCGCCCGGGTCGTGGACGTCTTCGTGGGGCGATCCGTGGCGCCCGGCGCGCCCCGGAACGCGTGGTCCCCGCCGCACGTGTTGCAGCGGACGCGCACGATCTTGGGGCCCACCATCGCGAGAATCGTATGCGCCAGGTTCATCTTGCAGCGGGTGCACTGGGCATCCACCTCGCCGCCGACCTTCTGAGTAGCCATTCTGTCGTGTCGCTCTGGCCCGGCAACTCCCCGAAGGGCGCGCCGGGCGTGGAAGAAAGAGGGCCGCGGAACATAACGGCCGACCCCAGGCGGAGGAAGCACCATCGCATCGCACCCGCGCGCCGCGTGAGCGCCCCCCGGGCAGCCAACCGGATGGAGGGAGGGGTGGGATGGGCCGCCACGGAGTTCGCTTGTGCGCCCGTCCGGGGCACGTAGAGTAGCCCGCCTGAGCGCATGACCACCGAGACCCCCAGCAAACCCAACCGGTTCACCGGCGCCTTCATCCAGTCGGTGGAGGGCCTCGGCAAGGGCATCATCGACGTCGTCAGCAGCATTGGCGGCGTCGTCGCCCTGGGCCTGGACGTCTTCCGCTGGAGCGTGCGGCGCCCCTTCCGGCTGCACAACCTCTTCACCCAGCTGGACTTCGTGGGCGTGGGCTCCATCTTCATCGTGGCGCTCACCGGCAGCTTCACCGGCATGGTGTTCGCGCTCCAGACGTCCACCGCGTTCGCCCTGTTCGACGCGGAGAGCCTCGTGGGCCCCACCGTGGCCCTGACGCTCACGCGCGAGCTGGCGTCCGTGTTCGCCGCGCTGATGGTCACCATGCGCGCCGGGTCCGCCATGTGCACGGAGCTGGGCACCATGCGGGTCACCGAGCAGGTGGACGCGCTGGAGACCATGGCCGTCAACCCGGTGCAGTACCTGCTGGTGCCCCGGGTGCTCGCGGGGCTGTTCATGGTCCCCGCGCTCACCATGCTCTTCAACACCACGGGCATGGCGGGGGCGTACGTCGTCGCGGTGTTCGGCCTGGGCATCTCCCCCGGTACGTTCCTGTCGCGCACCCAGCAGTGGATGGCTCCCGCGGACATCTACGAGGGGTTGATCAAGGGCGCCATCTTCGGGCTCGCGGTGGCCCTCATCTGTTGTTTCAAGGGGTTCAACGCGTCCGGTGGCGCCAAGGGCGTGGGTCAGGCCACCACCGAGGCGATGGTCGCCAGCGCCCTGTCCATCTTCATCCTCGACTTCATCGTCGGCATGTTGATGCACTGATGGGCCCGCCGAACGCGCCCCTCCCCGAGTCCACCGGGGCAGAGCGGGCGATGATCGACATCGTGGACCTGCACAAGACGTTCGGCGGGAACAAGGTGCTCACCGGCATCAACCTCACCGTTCCCGCGGGCAGCACCTGCGTCATCCTGGGGGGCTCCGGCTCCGGCAAGACGGTGCTGATGAAGCACATGATCGGCCTGCTCAAGCCGGACACGGGCCAGGTCATCATCGACGGGCAGGACATCGTCCCCATGAGCGTGGAGGGACTGCAGCAGGTCCGCCGCAGCTTCGGCATGGTGTTCCAGGCCGCCGCGCTCTTCGACTCCATGACGGTGTTCGAGAACGTCGCCTTCCCCCTGCGTCAGCACACCCAGCTGCCAGAGGACGCCATCCGCGAAAAGGTGCGCAAGCGCCTGGACCTCATGGGGCTCAAGCGCGCGGTGGAGGACCGCTTCCCGGCGGACCTGTCCGGCGGCATGCGCAAGCGCGTGGGCCTGGCGCGCGCCGTGGTGCTGGATCCCAAGGTGGTCCTCTACGACGAGCCCACCACCGGCCTGGATCCCATCACCACGGACTCCGTGGACGACATGATCCTCACCGCGCAGAAGGAGCTGGGCGTCACCAGCGTCGTCATCAGCCACGACATCGCGTCCGCGTTCAACGTGGCCAACCAGATCGCCTTCCTGTCCAAGGGCGTCATCGTGGAGCACGGGCCGCCGGAGCAGCTGCGCGAATCCCAGCACCCCGCCGTCCAGATCTTCCTCCAGACCTGGTTCGGAAAGAACTAGGGCGCCTTGCAAGAACTGGGGCCCTCAAGGAATTCGGCTCCACATGAAAAGCTGGCACCCGGCATGCAAATCGTTAGAGTCGCGCGCGGCCGGTGGTAGCGCTCGGAGTCACATCAGGTGAAGAAGCTCGTCACGCCCTTCCGTGTTGGCCTGCTGGTGCTCGCCGCCGGGGGATTCCTCATCGCGTTCGTGCTGTTCGCCAAGAAGGGCGGGCTGAGCGACCGTGACTCCACCCAGGTGTGGGCGTACTTCCGGGACGCGTCCGGCCTCGCGGTGCGCGGCCGGGTGCAGATCGCCGGCATCCCGGTGGGAGAGATCAGCGACATCAGCCTGGAGGGCACCCGCGCGAAGGTCTGGCTGAAGATCCGCAAGGGCGTGGACGTGCGCCAGGACGCGGCCGTCACCAAGCGCTCGGAGTCGCTGCTGGGTGACTACCTCCTGGACCTGAACCCGGGTACGGAGCAGGCGCCGGAGCTGGAGAACGGCGGGCAGATCCGCCGCGTCGTGGACACCCAGGGCGTGGAGGCCGTCTTCGAGTCGCTGTCGCAGATCACCTCCGACATCCAGCAGGTGACGGGCGCGCTGCGCGAGGTGCTGGGCGGGGAGAAGGGCGCGGGCAGCCTGGAGCGCATCGTGGAGAACCTGGTCCGCCTGTCGGACTCGGTGGATGCGACGGTGCGCCGCAACACGGACCGCCTGGACACCATCATGGCGAACGTGGAGGGCGTGTCCTCGGATGTGCGCGCCATCACCCAGGGCAACGGGGCGGAGGTGGGCCGCATCGTCGCCAACGTCGAGAAGATCACCAACGACGTCCGCGAGGTGCTGGGCACCGTCAAGAACATCGTGGGCAGCGGGGAAGGGGAGTTCAAGGAGAGCGTCTCCAGCCTCAAGCAGACGCTGGGCCGGCTGGACAACACGCTGTCCAACCTGGAGGACATCACCCGCAAGGTGAAGAACGGCGAGGGCGCCGCGGGCGCGCTGCTCACCGACGAGCAGCTGGGGCAGCGCGTCACCGAGGCCGTCACCGACATCTCCGACTTCGCCACCCGGCTCACCACCCTCCAGACGGAGGTGGGTCTGTTCAGCACGTACCTGGTGTCGCAGGGCGCGTCGAAGAACGGCCTGTCGCTCAAGCTCATCCCCAAGCCGGACAAGTACTACCTGCTGGAGATCATCGACGACCCCCGCGGCTCCGTCACCACGCAGGTGGTGCAGACGAACCCGCCGTCGGACGGGGACCCGGTCATCCAGACTCAGAAGGTGACCAAGGAGTCCTTCAAGGTCAGCCTCCAGTTCGCCAAGCGCTACTACTTCACCACCCTGCGGGTAGGCCTCATTGAATCCACCGGCGGCGTGGGCGCGGACCTGCACTTCTTCGATGACGCGCTCACGCTGAAGATGGACGCCTTCAACTTCACCGCGGACGAGCTGCGCTACCCGCGCCTGCGCACCACGCTGCGCGCCCAGGCGTTCGACCACCTGTTCGTCGTGGCCGGCCTGGACGACATCCTCAACGCACAGCAGCGTGACACGGCCACCAAGCGGCTCATCGCCGGCCGCGACTTCTTCTTCGGTGCCGGCTTCTTCTTCACCGACGACGACCTGAAGTCCCTCATCACCGCCGTCGGCGTCCCCACGTTCTAGGCCCGCAAGGCCTCTTGACCTTGCCGGGCAGGTGTCGTACCCGGCATGGGCACGGGGTTTCCCCTGGAATGCGCCGTGCCCTGACGCCTGCTGCCTCGCGCCCGGTCACCCCCCAGGAAGACTCCATGTCTCTTCTCGTCGTCGGTTCAATCGCGCTGGACTCGCTGGAAACGCCCTTCGGCAAGAAGGAGGACGTGCTGGGCGGGTCCGCCACCTACTTCTCCACGTCCGCGTCCTTCTTCGGGCCCGTGCAACTGGTGGCGGTGATTGGCGAGGACTTTCCAGAGTCGCACCTCCAGTTCCTGCGCGGGCGCGGCATCGACCTGGAGGGCCTCACGCGCGAGTCCGGCCGCACCTTCCGCTGGAAGGGCAAGTACGGCTGGGAGCTCAACGAGGCGCAGACGCTGGACACCCAGCTGAACGTCTTCGAGTCCTTCTCGCCCAACCTGCCGCAGGCCTACCGGGAGACGCCGTACGTCTTCCTGGGCAACATCCACCCGGAGCTCCAGGCGCGCGTGCTGGACCAGGTGAAGTCGCCCAAGCTGGTGGCCGCGGACACGATGAACTTCTGGATCCAGGGCAGCCGGCCCGCGCTGCTCAAGACGCTCCAGCGCGTGAACCTGCTCTTCATCAACGACGCGGAGGCGCGCCAGCTGTCCGGCGAGCACAACGTGGTGAAGGCCGCGCGCGCCATCCTGGCCATGGGCCCCTCGCGCGTCGTCATCAAGCGCGGCGAGCACGGCGCGCTCCTCTTCGATCAGGACCACATCTTCGCCTGCCCGGCCTTCCCCCTGTCGGAGGTGTTCGATCCCACCGGCGCCGGTGACACCTTCGCCGGCGGCTTCATGGGCACCCTGGCCACCTCCGCCTCCGGCAAGGTGGATCAGCAGCTCTTGCGCAGGGCCATGGTCATGGGCAGCGTGATGGCCTCCTTCACCGTGGAGAAGTTCAGCCTGGAGCGCCTGCGCGAGGTGCAGCGCCCGGAGATCCACGCCCGCTTCGCCGAGTTCAAGAAGCTCACCCACTTCGACGACCTGGGCCCGCTGGGCGGGTAGGGGAGCGCGGGGAGCGGATCCGGATCCGGTGTGGAACTTGACGGGCCACACCCACCCTCCCTAGGCTCGGGTGAACGCAGTGGATGAATAAATCCGGTGCGGCCATCCTTTTTCAGCGCCGACGTGGACAAGACGGACCCACGTCGGGAGGTCCCCGGGTTGAGCGAGAATCGAAAGCACGCGCGGGTCGGCACCCACCTGCGCTGCTGGTGCGAGGGTGAGAACGTGACCCTGTATGCACGCATCGCCAATCTGAGTGAGGGAGGCTTCTTCCTCAGGACGAGCACGCCCTTGGCGGCGGGGACGCGGACGCAGGTGCGGCTGACACGGCAGGCGACGGACACGCAGTTGCAGGCGCAGGCCACGGTCGTCTGGTTGCGGCAGGAAGAGCAGCCTGACGGCCGGCCCCCGGGCATGGGCCTGAGATTCGAAGCGTTGGACGCGGACGCGCTGGTGAGTCTGCGGCGCATCATCTCCCAGCAGCAGACCCCCCTATAGGGCTCCCATGCGCATCGCCGTCATCTCCGACATCCATTCCAACATCGAGGCCCTCACTGAGGTGTTGAGGGTGGCGGAGCACCAGAAGGTGGACCGCTTCGTGTCGTTGGGGGACATCGTGGGGTACGGGGCGTCCCCCAACCCGTGCTGCGAGCTGGTGCGCTCGGTGGCGGAGATCACCCTGCTGGGCAACCACGACGCGGCGGTGGCGGGGCGGATGGACTACTCGTACTACTACGACGCCGCCCGGCACGCGCTCGACTGGAGCGCCAACGTGCTCTCCGACGAGAACCTGGCCTGGCTGCGCAGCCTCCCGTACACGTACCGGATTGGCGAGGTGGGCTTCTGCCACGGCTCGCCCGTGGATCCGAAGGCGTACGAGTACATCTTCGCGCTGGAGCAGGCCCGGGAGCTGACGCCGTACGTGGCGGAGCTGCCGGAGGTGACCTTCATTGGCCACAGCCACCTGTGCCGGGCGTTCGCCATTGGCAACGGCGAGGTGAATGACGTGGTGGCGCAGAAGTTCGTGCTGCGCAAGGGCTACAAGTACATCGTCTCCGTGGGGAGCGTGGGCCAGCCACGCGACTACGACAACCGGGCCTGCTTCGTCATCTGCGACACGGACGCGCGCACGGTCGAGTACCTGCGCGTGGAGTACGACATCGAGACCTCCGCGCAGCGGATCTTCGACGCGGACCTGGCGCTCAACTTCGGCAAGCGCTTGTTCCTGGGCGTCTGAGCCCCGGGCGCGGCCGGTGCGGAAAAGCGGCGCGGCCGGGCGGAAGGTGGCATAAACCGGGGTCGTGAGCCCCCAGGTCCCCCGTCCGAAGCGGCCCTTCATGGGCCTTGGCCTCGCCGCCGTCCTCCTGCTGTCCGGGTGCAGCCGGGCCCCCGCGCCGCCCTCGCCCGAGTTCGAGCGGGCCAGCCGCCGGTGGACCGTCCTGTACGCCCAGAAGCTGGACGCGGCGTACCTGGACCCCGCCATCGGGGAGATCGAGGCCCAGCTCCAGCGCGTGCCGGCGGATAGCGTGGACGCCGCCGCGTCGCAGGACCTGCTCCAGCGCATCCAGCAGGGCCGCGCGCGCATGCAGGCGGATCGCGACGAGCAGCGCCGCGCGGTGGCGAGCGCCCAGGCGCTGCCCACCCTGGATCCCTCCCAGTCGAACATCCCGCGCCGCGAGGAGCCCGTGGCGGAGGCGGCCCCGGTGGACGCGGGGCCGGAGGACGCGGGAGTGGTGGGCGGCCCGCAGATGGGCACGCCGGCCTCCGAGCTGGTGGCGGGCTTCCGCGGCTGCTTCACCCGTTCCGTGCCGGTGACGGTGGAGGGGCGGGGGATGCGGGAGACCTGGCAGCTGAGCGACCGGGCGTCCTGCCAGCTGGAGTTCCCCAGCCACAAGGACACCTCGCTGGTGATTGAAGACGGCCGCGTGCTGGCGTTGTTACCCAAGAGCGCCATGCGGACGGTGCGGCGCTACGAGGACGGCGGGGTGGTGTCCCCGAGCGCTGACGGCCGTTGAACCTCTTTCCCTTACGTATCGACGACCTTCGATGAACGAACAGACCTTCATGAAGTTGATGCGCGTGCTGCCCAAGTCGGCGGTGTCCTCCGCGGTGGGCCTGGCCACGCGCCTGCCCGCGCCCGCGCCGGTGCACCACTGGGCCATGCGCGCCTTCGCCAAGGCGTACAACGTGGACATGGACGAGGCGGAGCACGGCTTCGAGAAGTACCCGACCTTCGCCCAGTTCTTCACCCGCGGCCTCAAGCCGGGCCTGCGCCCGGTGGACGCGGGCGAGAAGGTCGTCGTGTCGCCGGTGGACGGCCGGGTGTCCCAGGTGGGCTACTCGGACAACGGCCGGTGCCTGCAGGCCAAGGGCATCGAGTACACGGTGGACGAGCTCCTGGGCGACGCGCAGGCGGCGAAGCCCTTCCACGGCGGCGCCTGGACGACGCTGTACCTGTCGCCGCGCGACTACCACCGCATCCACGCGCCGCTGGGCGGCACCATCACGGGGTACGCGTACATCCCGGGTGAGTTCTGGCCGGTGAACCCCGCGTCGGTGAAGAACAAGCAGTCGCTGTTCTGCGTGAACGAGCGGCTCGTCACCTACCTGGACACCGCGGCCGGCAAGGTGGCGGTGGTGAAGGTGGGCGCCACCTGCGTGTCGCGCATCAAGGCGTCGTACGAGGACATCACCACCCACCTGGGGCAGCCGGGCAAGGTGCACCGCTACGGCGCGGGCATCCCGGTGGAGAAGGCCGGGGAGCTGGGCCGCTTCGAGATGGGCTCCACGGTCATCCTCTGCTTCGAGCCGAAGCGGGTGCGCTGGGACGACAGCCTCCAGCCGGAGACGGTGGTGCGCATGGGCACGCGCATCGGAGAAATTCTGTGAGCCAGAAGATCAACGGCGTGAAGGGGATGAACGACCTTCTGCCGGGTGAAATCGAGGTCTGGCAGTTCGTGGAGACGACCGCGCGCACGCTGTTCGGCCGCTTCGGCTACGGCGAGGTGCGCACGCCGATGGTGGAGGACACCGCCCTCTTCGTGCGCAGCGTGGGCGAGGAGACGGACATCGTCGGCAAGGAGATGTACACCTTCGAGGACAAGGCGGGCCGCAGCCTGTCCCTGCGTCCGGAGGGCACCGCGCCCGCGGCGCGCGCGTACATCGAGCACTCGGTGAGCAACCAGGAGCCGGTGTCGCGCTGGTTCTACATGGGGCCCATGTTCCGCTACGAGCGGATGAAGACGGGCCGCTACCGCCAGTTCTCCCAGATTGGCGCGGAGGCCTACGGCGCGAAGGAGCCCGCGCAGGACGCGGAGCTGATGGACGTGGTGGTGCAGTTCCTGGAGGCGCTGGGCCTCACGGACGTCACCCTGAACATCAACTCGCTGGGCGACGACGCGTGCCGGCCCGCCTACCACGCGAAGCTGGTGGAGTACCTCCTCGCGCACCGCGAGGAGCTGTGCGCGGACTGCCAGCAGCGGCTGGAGCGCAACCCGCTGCGCGTGCTCGACTGCAAGAACGAGAAGTGCCAGGCGGTGGCCGCGGCGGGGCCCAACGTGCTGGAGTTCCTGTGCGAGCCGTGCCGCGCGCACTTCACGGACCTGCAGCGCAAGCTGGGCGCGCTGGGCATCCGCTACGTGGTGAACCACCGGCTGGTGCGCGGCCTGGACTACTACACGCGCACCGTCTTCGAGTTCATCGCCGCGCACCCCGCGCTGGGCACCGCCAGCACCGTGGGCGGCGGCGGGCGCTACGACAAGATGATGAAGGGCCTGGGGGGGCCGGACGTGCCCGCGGTGGGCTTCGCCATGGGCCTGGACCGGCTGGTGCTCCTGCTCAAGGAGGGCGGCAAGACGTTCGCCCAGCGGCCGGACCTGTTCATCGCCGTGGCGGACGAGGGCTCCCAGGACGCGGGGCTCGCGCTGGCCAGCCGCCTGCGCCGCGAGGGCCTGCGCGTGGACTTCGACACGCGCGGCGGAAGCCTCAAGAGCCAGATGAAGCGCGCGGACAAGTCCGGCGCCCGCTTCACCCTGGTGCTGGGGGAGCAGGAGCGCACCAGCGGCCAGGCGAAGCTCAAGCCCATGGCGGGCGGCGAGCCCATCCCCGTGGCCCTGGACGCCGTGGCCGCCACCGTGCGGGCCCAGCCGGAGGCCGCGGCGGCCTGATCCGCGCCGCCTTCCGGTCCGCTCGTCCGGGCCGGAGGGGGGCAGGGCGGCCTGTCTTCCCTGAAAATCCAGGAGTAAAGGTGTTAAGCAGCGTAAGTCCCGGGAATCGCTGGGGGAACGAGGGCGCGGGGATTCGCGGCCGTTGAGAGGCTGGAGTAGATTCCGTCCTCGATGTCGAGCACTTCCCACACCTCGCCCGTGATCGAAGGTCCTCGCTGGATCCCCGTGGATGGGGACAGCATGTGGCCGTCGTTGCGGGCAGGGGACGTGGCGGAGGTGGAGCCGCTGGTGGAGGCGCCGCGCCCGGGCGAGGTGGTGCTGGCGCGCTTCGAGTCCGCGCTGGTGCTGCACCGGGTGCGCTGGTGCGACGGCCGCGTCTGCGCGCTGCGCGGGGACAACGGCGGCGTGGAAGATCCGCCGCTGCCCCTCTTCCGTATCCTGGGACGTGCGCGGCGTGTGCGCCGGGGAGGCGCCCTGCTGGAGATGGAGCGCTGGGACGTGGGCCCGCGCGCGGTGGGCCGCTGGCGGGTGGCCCTGAAGCGGAGGATCGCCGCGTGGTTGGGCAGGGCAGGGCGCGCATGAGCTTCACGGCTGAGAGTGTTCCCCAGCGGCGCCCGGGGGCTTCGGGCGAGGGATTTGGCGCGGACTTCCTCGTGCTGGACGCGGAGGGGCGCACGCTGCGGGGGCTCAACCCGGTGGCGGCGCGCATCTGGGCGCTGTGTGACGGACAGCGCACGGCCCGGGCGGTGGCGGAGCAGGTGGCGCTCGAGTTTTCGACCGACGTTGGCCCGGTGCTGGCTGACACGCTGCGGTTCCTGGAGGAGCTGCGGCGCAAGGGTCTGATGGATGAAGTGCGCGCGCCGGCCGGTGTCGCGCCTCTGGGGGGTGCATGATGCGGGCGCTCGTGGTGGTGCTGGCGGGTGCGATGGTGCTGTCGGCGTGCTCGGAGGGCCTTTCGCCCCTGCCGCCTCCTGCCGTGACGCCAGGACCGGGGGGCGGCTCGGCCGGCCCCGTGGATCCGACGGACGTGCTGGCGGGGGGCGGGAGCGTGGCCCAGCCGCCGCCCCCGGCGCCGGTGGACGGGCCGCCTCCGGACGAGGTCGTGGAGGAGGAGCCACCTCCCGTCGCGTCGCCGCCCCCGTCTGGCAGCGCGCAGGTGGTGGGCGCGGGCTCCGAGCCGGTGGGGTTGTCCGAGGTGCAGCAGGTGGACGTGGACTTCGTGGTGAGCGGCGTCCGGGGCAAGGGCCAGGTGGACGTGGAGTTCATCACGCCG